>DASRMZ010000068.1:0-2996 GCA_035647675.1 Thermoclostridium sp.
GTCTGAGCATAGTTGTACCTGCAGCGATTATGAGCTTCCTGAAAATTTAAAGACATTTTTTAAAGGAAAGAAAAATACAGAATGCTCATGTGGAGGTAACAGCTGCTGATGGATAAGAAAAAATTTTTAGCTAGAATATTGGTTCCGGTATTGATTACCATATAAAATAATATGAAAGACTAACTATATAAAGTCAAGCAAAAAAGAAAAATAAATAATGACAAAATATATGAAAATGTGCATGCCAAATAAGCATCAAAACAATCAGTTTTTATTTATTAGCGTATTTCATAAGGTTCATTTTTGGTTAAGATAGCATGAATGACATAGCATAACTTTCGTGAAACGGCTCCAATTGCTGTTAAATGATGTTTTCCTTCCGAACGTTTCTTATCATAAAAAGTCTTAAAGACAGGATCGGTACGAGAGGCAACTAAGGCAGCTTGGAATAAAGCCTTACGTAAATAAGGGGAGCCTCGTTTGCTCATGACATTGTGTGTTCCTTCAAATTGACCGGATTGCGATACAGAGGCATCAATGCCGGCGTAGGCAACTAATTTTTTTGGGTTGGAAAACTTGTGAATATCACCTATTTCACCTAAGATCGTTGCCCCTGTAATTGGTCCGATCCCCGGAATTGTTTCGATTACAGATTGAATCGAAGCCATTAATTGACCTATTTCGTCTTCCGTTTGCTTGATTTGTGTTTCTAAAAAATTTAGTTGTTCAATCATTGAGCGTAGCTGAAATGTAAAAGCATCTTGAGCAAATCGGATACCAAATGAGTTTGCAGCCACTTTCTTTAAGGCCTCTGCTTTAGCTAGTCCCACTTTATTGCGGCTAGCGAGCTGGAGAGTTTCAGCTAAGACATCTGCGGTAATTTCGTTAAACGCATCCGGTGTAGAATATTCAAAAAGTGCAGCCTTAGAGGCTTTGCCAAAGAGACCAACTTTTGAAAAAACGGTATCATATTCCGGAAAAACTTGATCTAGTACAGCAATGATTTTGCGTTTAAAATCGCTAGCAGTTCCCACCAAGTACGAACGATAACGGGTTAATTGACGCAAAGAGAACATGTTTTCATTTGCTAAGGCGGTGTCATCAAATGAGCCGTAACGAATGAGGTCAGCTATTAAAACGGAATCAATAATATCCGTTTTCCGTTTTCGAATTTCGGTACCTTTTCTCCATCCGTCAGTTTGGATGGGATTAATAACATGGACTAAATAACCGGCTTCGTCTAAGAACGAGAAAAGGGCTAGCCAATAATGGCCTGTTGCTTCCATTCCGGTAAGAAAATCGGCCGGGTTATCGGAGATAGCATGTAAACGAGTAAGTAGTGACTGTGCACCTTCTGAGGAGTTGGCAAAAGAGAAACCCTTTAACAGCACCTTTCCTTCCCCATCCATAACAGAAGCAACATGTGTACGCTTAGCAATATCAATACCCAGATAAAACACAACTTCACCTTCTTTACTTAGTTTGGATTGAAGTCCACTCATCTGAAAAGCATCACTACCTTGTGCTAAATACGGAGTAAGGCCAAATGCCTTCAACATCTAACTCATTCGTGTTTTGCTTAACAGAGAGAGGGATCAGTCTTTCAATTACGAGTTTTATCACCCAAGGGGAGAACGATCCGCCTCTCAATCCATTAAGTATATTTTCTCAAATAAATGAGGAAATACCAAGTAAGAAGTTACAAAGGTTCATAAGGTTTTCCTTTCACAGTCAAAAGACTAAAACCTTAAATATAATATACAAGGGGAATTTAGTCGTCATGGTGGAACACCAACTGATCTGATTGCAACTGCTTACTATGCTTATTCCTCAGAACTTGTAGCTAAAGCTGCTAAAGTTTTAGGCAAGGAGGATCTAGCCATAGAATATGAAAAGCTATCTAGGGAGGTTAAAGAAGCTTTTTGTGAGGAATTCATTACTCCAAGAGGACGCCTTATTGCTAATACCCAAACAGCACATATTCTTGTACTTTTCATGGATCTTGTACCAGAAAAGTTTCGAAAACGAATTGTTGAATCGTTGGTTAAGAATCTAGAGGAGAATAAGTATTATCTTAAGACAGGCTTTGTGGGAACCCCTTATATTTGCAGAGTGTTATCAGAAAATGGCTACAATGCTCTAGCTTATAGGTTATTACTTAATGAGGAATTTCCCAGCTGGCTTTACGCGGTTAAACTCGGTGCCACAACCATTTGGGAACGTTGGAATTCACTACTTCCTGACGGTACCTTTGGGGACTTAGGAATGAACTCCTTAAACCATTATACATATGGCTCTATAGTTGAATGGATGTATCGCAATATGTGCGGTATAAATCCTTTAGATGAGTTTCCAGGTTTTAGGAAGATTCGCTTGGCTCCCCAACCGAATGGTCAGTTAAGGTATGCAAAAGCCACTTTAAATACAGCTGCTGGACTTTATAAGAGCGGTTGGAGTATTAGGGATGATGGTGTGCATTTTGAGTTTGTCATACCATTTAATGCAGAAGCAGAACTTGTATTACCTAATGCGGAAGTTAAATATGTAATGATCAATGGAGAAACTCTTAATACTACTGGACTTAATTATTATGAACAAGACAGGAACGTCATAATGACTCTTAAAACAGGCAGCTATAAAATATATTATTCCTTACAACCAACGCAGGATATGCAAGAAGATTATTAATATAAGACGTTCTATGTAAAGCTAAAAATTAGTAAAGACTAAAACTTTTTATATCTCAGTCTTAAAAAAGGCAACACAAAGCTAACTGGACGAAATCCAGCAAAATTTTTTAGCTTAGGTCTAAAAAGTTGATTATGCAGCTCGATTGTAATTACAAAGGTCCTATAAGTATAGAAACAGGGTCGCCGGGATTTGATTTATCAGAAGGTAAAGCTAGGCTTTTTGCTTTAGCGTGTCAAGAATTAAGAAAAGTATTATCCAGAATTTGAACATTACGATGCGGATTTTATGCAAGATATGCAATGTTT
>DASRMZ010000069.1:0-5054 GCA_035647675.1 Thermoclostridium sp.
GTCTTTAGGTAAGCGACCCGGGCACTTGATAAAGATTCCCCCAAAAGATGAACGGGAGGATTAAAAAGTCCCCGTTCATCTTCTAAAGGGATTAAGTAGAGGGATAAAGTAAAAGGATAAAGTAAAGGGATAAAGGCGAAAAGCCTAAACTTTCTCCAGTATATTAGGAGAACCGAAAATCTATTCATTCCAAGCAACTTCCCTATTTAACAATATGCTCTGTTATTGCCTTTTCAAATTATTGGTAATGACAACTCTTTGAATCTGGTTAGTACCTTCATATATTTGGGTGATTTTTGCATCCCTTAAGAAACGTTCCGTTGGATATTCTTTCATATAACCATATCCGCCTAAAACTTGAATTGCATCTAAACAAACTTGTACTGACATATCAGATGCTAAACATTTAGCCATAGCTGCTAATTTACCAAAAGAAGGTTGTCCTGCATCATCAGCACAGGCTGCTCTGTAAACTAAGCTTCTGGAAGCTTCAATTTGCATAGCCATATCTGATAGCATAAAACCTATACCCTGAAAATCAATTATTGGTTTGCCAAATTGCTTACGTTCCTTGGCATATTCTAAGGCTGTTTCAAATGCTGCTTGTGCTATTCCTACTGACATAGCGGCACAACCTAATCTAGCATTATCTAATACATTCATTGCTACTCTAAAGCCTTTTCCTTCTTCACCTATTAGATTTTCTTTAGGAACAACTACATCCTCTATTATAAGTTCACAAGTTATAGAGCCGCGTATACCCATTTTGTTTTCTTGCTTTCCTACAGTTAGCCCAGGAGTACCTGCCTCAACCAAGAAGGCACTGATACCTCTTGTTCCAGCTTCTTTGTCTGTCTTAGCGAATATTGTATATACTTCTGCGCGTCCTGCATTACTAATAAAACATTTGGTACCATTTAAAATGTAATTATCCCCATCACGAACAGCTGTTGTCTTGATAGAACCAGCATCTGAACCAGAATCAGCTTCGGTTATAGCAAAAGAGCCTACCCCACCACTAGATAAACTGGCAAGATATTTTTGTTTTTGCTCTTCAGTTCCAAACCTTGCTAAAGTAAGACAAGCAGTAGTGTTGTGTATATTCATTATTGAAGCTGTTGAACCACAACCTTTGGCAAGTTCCTCAACGACCATGGTATATGTTGCTGTATCTAGGTTAGTTCCACCATATTCTTCCGCTATAGTAAGCCCCATTAATCCCAAATCTGCTAGTACTTTAATATTCTCTGCAGGATATTCGCCCTTTTCATCAACTTCTGCTGCCCTTGGAGCGAGTACATCTGTAGCTACATCTCGTGCCATTTTTACTATCATTTCTTGTTCCTGAGTCAAATCGAAATTCATTGTTAATATTCCTCCTTATTGATTATGAATATTTAAGCTGTAATCATAAGAACTTAAATATACTGATAACTGAAACCAACCTTGATTTCCTTGCAAAGAAAAAGGGGCGAGTCAGAAAGGATCGAACAGGCTTTTCGATCTTTTCTGACTGTTCCTAAATTACATAACGCCTTCTTCTTTTAGTAAGGAAATTTCTTTTTCGGATAAATTGAACACTTCGGCGTTATGCTGACCCAACAATGGAGCTGGTTGATCGACCGAGCCAGGTGTCTTAGACATTTTCACAACGCAACCCTGAATTTCCATATCGCCGATGAGGGGATGATTGATGGGAACCATCATATCGCGGGCCTTGATATGGGGATGTTCGATAGCTTCCTTCATGTCTAACACAGGACCACATGGTAAAGAGTATTCGTCCATGATTTCTTCGATTTCGGCTTTGGTGTGCTTCATGCTCCAACTGGTAATCACATTTTGTAGATCAGGAATAAAGTTTTCAAAACGGGAAACATTAGTCTCATAACGGGGGTCATTCAATAGTTCTGGTTTTCCAATTGCGTCGCATAAGCGCTCCCACATTTTATCATTGCCAGCGCCAAAGGCTACGTATCCATCTTTACAAGGATACACATCGAAAGGAGCAATTGCAGAATCCATATTGCCCATACGTCCCATAATGGCGCCATCATTAGTGTAATAAGGGATATTATTTTCCAAGACACTAAAAACTGTATCAAACATGGAAACATCTATATGCTGTCCAAGGCCAGTCTTTTCACGGTCATAAACAGCCATCAGAACACCGATCGTCGTGTACATTCCAGCCATGTGATCTGCTACAGAGGGTCCTACCTTTACTGGGGGTTGATCCTTATAACCAGTAATGTTGATAAGACCACCCATTGCCTGTGCTACGATATCATAACAAGCACGATGTGTAATTGGGCCGTACTGCCCAAAACCAGAACTGGAACCGTAAATGATGCGGGGATTAATTTCTTTTACTGTTTCATAGTCAATCTTTAGTCTTTTTGTCACACCACCCCTGAAGTTTTCAACGATTATATCAGCATCTTTTACTAGATCGTAGAACATATTCAATCCTTTTTCAGATTTCAGATTTAGGGTGACACCTTTTTTACTACGGTTGATTGCAGCAAAAAAAGCACTTTCACCGCTTTCCTCGTGAATTGGACCCCATGTTCGGCATTGCTCACCACCTACTGGTTCAATCTTGATGACATCTGCACCATAGTCCCCTAGCATCATGGTGCAAAAAGGTCCGTTCAATGCAGAAGTTAAATCGATAACCTTCAGTCCTTCTAACGGTTTTCTCAAATTTAGTTCCTCCTATATAAAGTAGTGCGTTTACGTTGAAAAAGGCTAATGAATATTGTGAGCAGATAGTCCCGGCCGAGTAGATATCCGTTTCACAGTTTTCACTGTATAATTGAGACTGCTGTAACGCTATTTTCATTATAGGGCTTATAGCTGATGGAACCTCAAGACCTGATTCAAAAGAAATTACTTGCATTTTCACAAAAAATAAAGGACAAAACTAATTTTTATTCCTAGGGGACAGCTGTAAATAGTTGTTTTACATGTAAGCACCATACTATTTAAAAATACTAAAAAACAAAACACAACCTTATATCTCTAGTAAGGTTATGCAAATAAAAAGAAAACGAAGTCTTGTTTACAGAGTTATCCACTTGACCTTCCATCAAGGGGAGACGGTAATATAGTTAATAAGAAATAGGTAAGCGACTTTTTTCACTAAAGGGAATTAACTAAAGTTGCATCGGATTGTTGGGATTCTAGATACCATCAAACAACTGTGCGAATTAAGGAAGTCAACTTGTGAAACTTGAAAATATCTTGTTTTTCTCTGAAATGGGGAATAAGTGTCGTTGTTTATCTTTTTGCTTGTCCCTTGTGTGCATCCGAATCGTCAAGTTATAGAAGGCCTTAACTTGAAAGGGTAGCTATCTTAAGAAGTGGCAGGCACATTGTCCCGTACATTATAAAAATAAAATGCTAAATAAGCGATGGAGGTAAAGTGTAATGAGAACAGAATCTTATCTTGATGTGAACCTAAGCACCGCAAATGCGAGTACGCCTGATGGCATTGTCCATGTTGGTGTTTTCTTTGACATTGGTGGTGATGCAGAAACTGAAGTCATGATCCTAAACGATGGTGACGAGTCTCTTTCCTTGAACTATAACAATATAGAATTTTTCGAGGATATGTATGTTGGTGACATGGTCAGTTTCCGCTCTTACCTCACTGGTGTGGGTAACAGTTCTCGCGATGTGGTTATCGAAGGTTATAAGTTGGCAACACCTGCTAGCCGTGCTGGCAAGGTAAATGCAAAACCAGGTGATATGGTTTGGTTTGATGAGCCACGTTTAATTGCACGTGAAACCTGTCGAGCTATCATTAGGAAGGAACAGCAACGTGGCAGACAGCCGAGCGGAATTGTTGAGGATCCATGGTTCGAATTGGATTTCTAAATCATTCGTAGGGAGAAAAGGACATAATAAATAGGAATCGGGAGGAAATTGTAATGAGTGAAATGATCATGCGCTACAGAATGGGTGAAAGGGATGCTTGGTACGGCGGCAGAGTCGTCAATGGAGCCAAAGCCGTTAATATGATGAGTGATTGCGCAAGCCGCTTGATGGCTAAAGAATATGGCAATATCGGTCGTTGTATTGCAGTGCCAAAAACTCGCTTGTTCCTTGCTGTCTATCCTGGCGATTTTACGGAGTATCATGCTCGGATTTTGGAGGAAGAGGATGGTAAAGTCACCATAGAAACTAGATGTTTCAAGATTGCTACTGTTCCTGAGAATCCACCTTTCGAAAGCTCGGTGGATATTCTGGAAGAACCAGGACTAATTGCGGCATCAATCATGATCTTTGAATTACCGAAATAAGGAGGGAATAACATGAAAAGAAATCTAAAAATAACTATTGGAATATTGTTAATTTTGGCGGTTATGACTGTGGCGGGGTGTGGTACAAGCAATACAACGCCTGAGAACGGTGGCGATACTTCTGATTTCACACCAGTCGTTTGGAAATTTGCTAACCAACACAACTCTGAGCAGACAGCAACGATCCTTGATAAAGAAATTATTGAAGAAATAAAGGAAGCCACGGAAAACAGGGTGATCATTGAACTATTTAGCGACTCTTCTTTGGGTGATTACACTAGTGTGTTCGATGAACTTATGCTAGGTACCATTCAAATGGCACATATAACTGGTGTTGAAAGTTATGATTCCCGTATTACCAGTCCCATGCTCCCATATCTAGCGACTACCTATGAGGAAGCAGAAAAGGCTTATAGAACTGACGGCTTTATATTCACTCAAACAACAGAGGCACTAAATAACTTAAATATTCGTCTGATGGGGCTATTCCCAGAAGGCTTTGTTGGCATCGGCAGTCAGAAAAAGGTTGAGCAGCCTGCTGCTGTTGGGGTGGAAAAAAATGCTCTTATCCGCGTTCCTATGTTGGACGTATTCGCATTATCCACGAAAGACTTGGGCTATAGGGTAGCCTCAATAGCCTATGCTGATTCCTATGCAGCCCTGCAGACTGGCGTTGTTGATGGTATGGATGGTAACGGCGCATTGGCGACCTATGTTGCATTCCGCGACGTGACTAAATACTTCTAT
>DASRMZ010000070.1:0-5234 GCA_035647675.1 Thermoclostridium sp.
ACATCGTTGATATCGGTTTGCCACAGAGTTATTTCAACTTTTTGCTCTATTCTGTTATAATCAATGCACATAGCAAATTAAGCAGCTCAGGTAGTTGACACCGAGCCGCCTTGTCTGATAATATATCGAAGCGTTCGAAAAATCGAACACCCAATTGTGCGGAACTAACTCAGTGGTAGAGTGTCACCTTGCCAAGGTGAAAGTCGCGAGTTCGAATCTCGTGTCCCGCTCCACAGCTTGGCCGGAGGCTAATGGGCCGCCGGCCATTTTAAATAAGACGGTACCATAGCCAAGCGGTAAGGCAGAGGTCTGCAAAACCTCTATTCCCCGGTTCAAATCCGGGTGGTACCTCCAAAAAAGGACTCCGAAACAGATACAATTTCGTAGTCCTTTTTCTGTGTGCCGGGCATGGCACGTTACTAGGTGGTGCAAGTCCACTATGAAGGTAGATAGCGACCAACCATTAGCCTAAGGCAAGGGTGTCCATCGTGAGGTGGAATCTGAAGAAAGCTGGAGGCAAAGTTCCGGTCCGAGGAACACGAATCATATTAGGCGTTTCAGGATGGATAAGGCTGCAGAACAAGCTGAAGTCCAAAAGCTATCCGGAATCCTGAGCGTAAATGTGGCGGACAAATGGAATGAAAGTAACGAGTCTTACCCCGGGAGGTCTTGCCAGCGGGAAGAACCTGTAGTAACAACGAATGGCAAGAAGTCAGCAGACGCCATAGTAACAGCGTAAGCTGCGAAGGGCAGAACTAAACGAGGTGCAGGTCAATGAAGACTACCGCAAGATATTTTAGGTGCCTGGCACCGCACGTCCCTGGCTAACGCCAAAAGAAAAGCGGATGAGAACGGGCAATAACTTACCGTATTTGAGACCAAACCACTGGCCGAAAAATAGGCTGGTAGATTATGAGCCTGCACAATTCCTGCCAGATATCGATGAATGAACCTTCAGCACGAAACGGCACAAGTGAAATATACTCTATCGAATGTCTACATACACTTGTCCATCGAACCAGTCAGGAAGCAAATCAGGACGAGTGTAATAGATGAGCATTGTTATTATCACACGATGATTTCCGTTAGTAAGACTAAAACACCCGGGTAGGGTAGCAGTCTCGAATGCTTTCACAGGAGCAATATCAAGTTCCAGCTGATCTTTACCAATGCTTTCCCATAAAAAAGTAGATTCATTAACAATCTTAGGACAGTAATATGGGGCTCTTTTCAAGCTACGGAAAATCTGAACAATGCTCTTATTTCCGTATGCGCTGTGGCTCGTACCAACAATGCACTCAATGTCTATTGGATATAATTTGCAGATGGCCTTACTGGATTTAGACCTGTAATTATCAATTAGTTTTATCTCTTTTCCTAAAGATGCAGGGAGAGTCGAAGGTGACAAGCCCAACCAGTTAAGAAAATCAAGTCTTTTGTAATTATCGTCTTCTGATTCTCCATAGATGGAAGGTAATAAATTATTCCAAGATATCATTATTTTTTCCTCGCTCTTGAAAATATGTGTTCAGTTTTGCATCTCGGTTTACAACAAAACGGTGCAACCTTAACTTAAGACTGGATTATCAGTTTTTTCTGGAGGGATCAGCTTTCTTTATAATCCATCCAGTAGTATGGATAATGGTAGTTCCAAGCTACACAATCAGTGAGCTTGGAAAATATTTTATTCTGTAGGGTAATCGCTCTGTCAATGTTATTGATGCAACTGGCAATTCATTTGTCTTTGTAGTCCTTTCTCTTTGCCTGTAATTTCAGGCTTTGCAGGATATTCATTTTACACGATATAGGGTGCAAAATAGACCAGAGAAGCGTCAGATTGGCTCAGGGATATTTGTTTTTCTTTTTAAAAGAATTTTCGTACAATAGTAGTTAAGAGTGAGCATGACCCGTTTTTTAAATTACACCATCTATAAGGGCTTTATCGAGGAAAGATAATGGTAAAGATAACTAAGAAAAAGATAATAATGATAGTAACTTTAATAATTGCGAATCTCGGTTACTTTTATATAATGGTGTTCAGAACACCGGGTGTACGGGAAGTGTTGGCTCTAATAATTCTTGCTGTAGCTCTGCGTTTTACAGCAGATTTCATTTTCAGTCATGAATCTAAGCTTTCTAATTATATATACATAATATTGTTTCCGTGCTTACAGGAAGAGTTCGAACGGTAGCATCATGACAATTTGCCCAATTAAACCAGTCCAACGAACAGGTGTTTTTAACTCAGCTTGATCGTGATCTTGCTATCGAACAAGCTGTTTCAGTTTAACTTGCAATTCTCACAAAGCTATTAACTCGAAATTTCTATTGACACCAAGTTTTACACAGTGTAGAATATTTTATACTACATTTCGTAGAATGATGAGGTAATAAGTGCCATGCGTAGAATACAAATGGGTGAGATTGAATCTAAGTTTGCAGATATTATTTGGGAACATGAGCCTATTTCTTCTGCCGACCTTGCAAAACACAGCAGGGAATTATTGAAGTGGAAAAAGTCAACCTCATATACCGTTTTGAAACGCCTATGTGATAAAGGGATTTTTAAAAATAAAAAAGGTACTGTCAGCTCTTTAATTTCGAGAGATGAGTTTTATTCTTTGCAAAGTGAACAATTTGTAGAAGATACTTTCGAGGGATCTCTCCCGGCATTTCTTGCGGCTTTCACAGCCAGAAACAAACTATCGCCAGAGGAAGTAGCTCACTTGCGCAAAATTGTAGCAGAGCATGAAGAAAAATAATTATGGAAACTTTATTCTTAAAACTTCTGAATATGAGCATAACGGCAAGCTGGCTGATTTTGGCTGTAATTTTGTTACGTGCCTTATTTAAAAACGGACCCAAGTATCTTAGATGTCTTATGTGGGCAATGGTCGGTATTCGCCTGCTTTGCCCTTTTTCTTTTGAAAGTGTTTTGAGCCTGATACCGAGTGCTGAAACCGTGCCGCAGGAAATATTGTATTCAGTTGAACCGGAAATACATAGCGGCATATCTTCATTCAATAATGTGGTCAATCCTGTAATTACACAAGTTTTTACTCCAGATCCCACAAACAGTATTAATCCGCTACAAACAATCACCTCTGTTGCATCCATAATTTGGATTCTTGGTATGGCCGCAATGCTGATTTATGCTTTTGTCGGTTATCGGCGTATACATATAAAAGTTCGGGAAGCTATAGAACTTAAAGATAATATATGGATTTGTGACTGCATCTCCACACCTTTTATTCTCGGTGTTTTCCGCCCGCGAATCTTCCTTCCCTCCACGATTAATGAGTCTGATATCGAATACATTATTGCTCACGAAAAGGCTCATCTTAAACGACGTGACCATTGGTGGAAACCGCTTGGGTTTGTTTTGCTTTCCCTTTACTGGTTCAATCCGCTTGTATGGCTAGCCTACATATTGCTTTGCCGAGATATTGAATTTGCCTGTGATGAAAAGGTTCTTAAAGAGAAGGGTCTCGAAATTAAAAAGCCCTACTCAAATGCGCTGATAAACTGCAGTTTGCCCTGCCGTATAGCGACAGCTTATCCGCTGGCTTTCAGTGAAGACGGTGTAAAAGGAAGAGTTAAAGCTGTGCTAAATTACAAAAAGCCTAGACTTTGGGTTGTTATAGCAGCTATTGTTTGCTGTGCAGCTGTATCCGCATGTCTTTTAACAAATCCACCCCGGGAAACAACAGAACCATCACTAGACCCGTATCCTGAAGCAGAGCATATTGAAGATGGCGAATATGACGAACACTATTATTATCGCATGGAGGCGGATGATAAGTTTTTGCCGTTTTCGCCATTCTATACGGTATCCATACATCTAAACACGAAAAAACAAATTTTTAGGATCAATTGGCCTCCCTATTCGAGTTATATTGGTTTCGGCAATTATGAATATCGGGAAAATGGTGATGTCCTTGTCTTAAAAACCGATGACGGACTTAATACCTACACTTTCAAGGTGAGTGGAGATGACCTTATTTATGACGAGAGAAACTCAAACGGAAGCACTTGGGACGCATTCAAAGATGGTTCTGTTTTTTCCGAACAAACCTTTACTCAGGCCACTTTCGACGCCTATGGAAGTATTGATGCCGATATTGACGGTGACGGCGTCATCGAACACTGTTCAATGGGTTTTGGACCTACATCCGGCTTGTTTACTTTCACGTTTTCGGCAAGTGCTAATGGAGAAGGCAAGTATTTCAATATTTTTCACCCGGATGAGTGGTATGAACTGTCTTTTGTTGAGGACAATGGAAATGTGCAGGTTTGCGCAGAGTCCCAGGGCGTCCCAATACATTATTTTGATATTTCCGTCAAGGACGGTAATGTAGTTTTAACGGAAGATGGTAGACCTTTGCCTTACTGGGGCGCTGAGTAGGGATAAAACAAAAAAAGACATCTGCCAAAAATACTTTCATATTATGGACAAGTTAAACGCGCACTTAACAAGCGGTATGAAATGCCACACAAACCACACGAAATACCTATAGGGCGCAAATGCACCCTTCTGCACCCTACTGCATCTTTCGAGTAGATTGTATCTGTTTTGTCGTACGATTACATAAAATCACTCCGTTACGGATACAATCCTAGCGGAGTTTTTTATTGTGCGGGAAGGGTGAGGGATCATACCCTCCATGTAGTCCACATCGTCTATTGTTGTTTGGTCCACATTTTTAAAATAACTTATTTTAGAATTAAGGTCAATCGATGTGTTAGCAGCAAATTGTGCACTCGTGTTATGTAAATACTTTGTGCGGTAAAATCAATTGCTTATTTCTTAAATATACTATATTAATATCGAATTAGCGTGATGACAGCAACTTATCTACATGCTTGCATTCTTCTGAGTTTTCAAATTGGATTATATTTTTCTTTTTGAAAATGTTTCAATTGTGACAAATTTTTATTGTAAAGAATGATAATATATATCTAGAAAATTTCAACAAGGAGGTAAAGCCATAATGAACAAAGACATTATGAAAGGTAAATGGGAACAGTTAAAAGGCGGAGTCCAAAAACAATGGGGCAAATTGACTGATGATGATCTAGATGTCATTGAAGGCGATGCCAAAATTTTAGTTGGTAAAATTCAAGAAAGATATGGAATAACTAAAGAAGAAGCAGAAAAACAAGTTGAAGATTATAACTGGTAATACAACAAAAAAATAACAACAAAGACAAGAAACTAGGTCCTTTTAATTGGA
>DASRMZ010000071.1:0-2288 GCA_035647675.1 Thermoclostridium sp.
ATGAGTTTATTGATTCGGTTCTTGGATTACAATGGCAGTGGAACCATAATCCCGTTAACAATAAATGGTCTCTTACAGAGCGACCGGGTTATCTAACCCTAGAGGCATTATATTCTGATAATATATCTCAAGCAAAAAACACATTGACCCAAAAACTCATGGGAAATAGTGGTGTAATAACAATTGAAATGAATATTGAAAATATGGCGCCAGGCCAAATGGCTGGATTAGCGTTTCTTGCAGGTAAGGAAGAGAATTGGATTGGTGTTGTAAAAAAAGGGGATTACTACTTTATTAAAACAATTACAGGCGGAACAAGAACCCATGGTCCGAGAATAGGTGCTCGTACTGTATGGTTTAGAACAGTAGTAGATTTATACGGATCTACAGAATTTTATTTCAGCACTGATAATGACAGCTTTGTTCAGCTTGGTGGAGAGTGCAAATTGCAATCTGGTTTTTGGAAGGGTGCAAGGATAGGGCTATTTAGCTTTAACACCATTAAAGAAGGCGGAAGAGCTGATTTTAGCTGTTTTAAATATGAGATAGAATAACAATATTAATAAGAAGCCACAGAAGTATTGAAACTATAATGCTCTTCTGATGGTTTCAATATAGCTCAGCATATAACATTTTTTAATAACAAAATATTTTTTAGATAGAATTATTAAGCATAAGTACAGTATTCTTTTGGAGGGGTAAACATGGCAATCAATAGACATGAAGTGGTATCAAGGCATAATCCTAAAATAACAAAAATAGACCCATTCAATCCATTATCAGTGGGGAATGGTGAGTTTGCTTTTACTGCAGATATTACAGGTATGCAAACTTTTCCTGAAGTATACGCCGAGGGTATTCCAATATGTACTCAATCGCATTGGGGCTGGCACACAGAACCAGTAAACGAAAAAAGAGAGAGCTTTACATTGGAAGATATAGAGCGACAAACTTTTGAAGTCTATGGAAAAAAAGTTGGATATATAACAAGTAGCGAAGGACAGGAAGAGGCTTTTCATTGGCTAAGGCAAAACCCACATCGACTACATTTAGGACAAATAGGTCTTGATATAAAAAAGCAAGATAACAGTCCTGTAAGCATTGAGGATATTACTAATCCAGAACACTCACTTGACTTGTGGAATGGCATAATGAACAGTACCTTTGATATTGAAGGATATGAAATAAAAACACAAACTTGTTGTCATCCCAATAACGATATTTTAGCCTTCAAAGTAAACTCAGAGCTTTTTTCTAAAGGAAGATTGGGGATAAAAATAAGTTTTCCATATGGAACGTCTGACAGAACTGCTGCTGATTGGAGCAGTGAAAATAAACACAGCACAGAAATAATATCAGAACAAGATCATTTTATGTATTTGCGACGTACGTTAAACAATGACAAGTACTTTGTAAAAGTATTTTTTACTAAAGGGGCTAAGGTGACTCAGACAGGTAAACACAGTTTTTCTGTTAGCTCATTGTCAGATGAGTTGGAGCTTATATGTTGGTTTTCATCAAAGGAAATGTATTCAGATGAAATAGATTCTAAAAAAGAAATAAATTCAGATAAAGAAATAGCTCCAGACAATCCTTTGTATTTAGATGTAGCAAATGAAAGTAAGGCTCATTGGGAAAGCTACTGGAGCAATGGCGGCATAATTGATTTTAAAGGTAGCACTGACAAAAGAGCACATGAGCTGGAAAGAAGGGTTATTCTTTCTTTATATTTAATGGCTATTCAATGTGCAGGCTCTCTTCCTCCACAAGAGACTGGTCTTACATTTAATAGCTGGTATGGGAAGTTTCATCTTGAAATGCACTGGTGGCACGGTGTGCATTTTCCTTTATGGGGAAGAGCCGAGCTATTTGAAAAAAGTATTTGGTGGTACAGCTCAATTTTAGAAAAAGCCAAAAAAGTAGGCAAGTATCAAGGCTATAAGGGTGTAAGATGGCCCAAGATGACCTCGTACGATGGATTTGACAGTCCATCCCCTATAGGCCCTCTTTTAATATGGCAACAGCCTCACCCCATTTATTATGCAGAGCTATTGTACAGCGTTAACCCTTGCAAAGAAACACTTGGAAAATATAAAGAAATTGTATTCGAATCAGCAGAATTTATGGCTTCATATGCAGAATATGATGAGCATAACAAAAGGTATGTTTTAGGGCCTGCATTAATACCTGCACAGGAGAATCATAAACCGGAGAACACTCTAAATCCGACATTTGAACTGGAGTACTGGGCGTTTGGTCTAAGGATTGCAAATGAGTGGCGGAAGCGT
>DASRMZ010000072.1:0-2788 GCA_035647675.1 Thermoclostridium sp.
TTGTTCTATAAGAGTCTGTACATCAATAAATTTAAAGTCAAAAAATAACAATGACTTTAAATATATTGTATCATAAAACTTCTAAAGCGCAATATGTTACGCAAACACTTTTTGTGTAATGGGAGAAATATATCTGAGCAACATTAGGAAAACATTAGTGGAATGTAGCTTAGTGATGTATAGTCAGAGCGAAGATAAGCAAGCCGACTGTTTGAACAAAATGCTCCGTAGCTGTAGCCCTTGCATTAGGTATTTCGCATATGATATAATCGTGGGGTGCATAAAGGAATTATCGATAGGGGGATAACTATGAAGCATATTAAAACATTAAATGGCAATACATTAAACAAGGATTTAAAAAAGGTTGGATGCGGTGAATGTCAAACATCTTGCCAATCAGCCTGCAAGACCTCTTGTACAGTTGCCAATCAAAAATGTGAAAGAAAATAAAAAGAATAAAACAACCTGGGGCTGCAAGGCCCTTTTTGTTTGATATATTTTAAGGAGTAGAGCTAATGATTCATCAGTTTAAAATATTCGATATGTACATGGCCTTGGATGTTAACAGCGGGGCGGTACATATACTTGATAGCATGGCAAACAATGTATTGTCATGTTTTAATGAAAAAGGTGAACTAGTAGATCGGAAAATAAATACACTTAAACAAGAGTATGGAGAAGAAGATATAGCGGAAGTGATTTCAGAGCTTGAGAGTTTAAAAACTCAAGGTCTTTTATTTTCAGAAGATCCTTACGAAAAAGCGTTTTCTCATAGGGATAGTCCAACGGTAGTTAAGGCATTATGTCTTCATATGGCCCATGACTGTAATTTACGGTGTAAATATTGTTTTGCAGGCGAAGGGAATTATCATGGTGAAGTGTCTCAGATGCCTATTGAAGTTGCAAAAAGATCTATTGATTTCGTTATAGAAAACTCTGGTAATAGAAAAAACATTGAGATAGATTTCTTTGGCGGTGAACCTTTATTAAATCTTAAAGCAATTCAAAAAACAGTTGATTATGCAAGGGCAAAAGAAAAAAGCTCAAACAAGCATTTCCGTTTCACTACTACTACCAATGGATTACTACTTGATGAGGCAACAATTGAATACCTTAATGACACAATGGACAATATTGTATTGAGTTTGGACGGTCGTAAGTCCATACATGATTCAATGCGAGTCAGACGTGATGGAAGCGGTAGTTATGATTCGATAATACCCAAGTTCAAAAAAATGGCATCGGCAAGGAAAGACAAGGATTACTATGTTCGCGGAACATTCACATCCAACAATTTAGATTTTTCAGAAGATGTATTGCATATGGTGGATTTGGGTTTTGAACAGCTTTCTATTGAACCGGTGGTTCTACCCGATGGCTCAGGGCTTGAAATCAAGCACGAACACATTCAAAAGATATTTTCAGAATATGAGAAGCTTGTGCGTGAAATACTTTTTTTAAGAAAAGAAGGCAAGTGGGTAAACTTCTTTCACTTTATGATGGATCTCGAAGGTGGTCCATGTGTAGCTAAAAGACTTAGAGGTTGTGGTTCTGGAACTGAATATCTTGCTGTTACGCCACAAGGGGATTTGTACCCATGCCATCAGTTCGTAGGTATAGATGATTTTATGATGGGAAATGTATTTGATGGAATCAATAGGCCTGATATTGCTGATGGTTTTAAAAAGATAAATGTATATACAAAAGATAAGTGTAGATCATGCTGGGCAAAGTTTTATTGTAGTGGTGGATGTATAGCGAATGCATGGAACTTCCATAAAGATTTGTCAGGTGTTTATGAAATAGGATGTGAGCTTCAAAAAAAGAGAATAGAATGTGCTTTATGGCTCAAAGCTCAAGAATTAGGTTGAATGTGCTTTATGGCTTAAGCTTAAGAATTGATTACTTATTTAATTTAAAGCTTTTGTAATGTAATACTGCAAAATGCACATATGAAAAAGATTCATTGACATACTTAACGTACAGTCATAGGCAATAAGTAGAATAAAAGTAAATTAATATATTTGAAATATTTACAAGGAGTGGTTAATTGATTACTTTAGAGCATGTGAAAAAAAACGAGGAAGTTAGTACACTTTTAAGATTGGCACAGAAGCTGCTGGTGATACGTGGTTTCACAGAGCATTCCTTTCGGCATGTTGGTATAACTTCAAATAATGCTGGCATTATATTGCAAGAATTGAACCATGACAAAAGAGAAGTGGAGCTTGCACGTATTGCAGGCTATTTACATGATATTGGAAACGCAGTTAACCGTATGGATCATTCAATTACCGGCGCATATTTGGCATACAATATTTTGACTAGAATGGGAATGGACTACGAAGAAGCAGGTATTATAATGCAGGCAATAGGTAATCACGATGAAGGTAGTGGTACTGCGGTGAGTAATGTTTCTGCAGCATTAATACTTGCAGATAAATCTGATGTTCATAGAAGTCGTGTTATGAATCAAGATATATCCACATTTGATATTCATGACAGAGTCAATTATGCGGTAGTTAAATCGGAGCTGTTAGTGGAGCCAGAAAACATGAAAACAATATTGCAATTGGAAATAGATACAGATATCTGCCCCGTGATGGACTATTTTGAAATATTTTTAGACAGAATGAAGATGAATCGTAGAGCAGCGGATTTCCTTGGAATGAAATTTGAGCTGGTTATTAACAAAAATCAACTGTTATAGCGATAAAATGCAATATAGATTGTAAAATTTATTGACCTATGGTTAATAATGAGATTATAATAGCATAAGCAGATGACA
>DASRMZ010000073.1:0-4470 GCA_035647675.1 Thermoclostridium sp.
TATGCTTTCTTTTTCAAGGTTGAATACAAGCCCTGTGGCACGCCCTCTAAGCCCTTGTATTTTATTCTTATAAAGCTTTGTACCAACAGGCACGTTGCTTATAATCTGTGCTTTTTTCTCCGGAGTTAGTCCGGCGTTATGGTCAAAAGAAAAGAACCAATGCACCCATCCAAGCTTTTGTTCTTGATTCAACATAGAATTAAGTTCTTCGGGAGCGTCGTTCACATACTGCGGTAATGGTCGACTGTGATTAATATACTCCTCATAGACTGGAAGTGACGGGTCATCAGGGTTAAGTGTCGCCATGAAATAATCACAACGCATTGAAACTTCACGAACATATTCCATATCAGCTATATTAATCTCATCAATATACAAACAACCATACTGACCACCTAATATTTTCTTCCATCGTGATTTATTATCATATCCTAAAACATAGATAATTTTATTCTGATACGCTAGATGGGGTAGGGAGTGTTGCCCTTTACCGCTTGCATTGTAAGTAACGAGAGAGCCAAATATATCTATTATCCCTAAATCCTTGTTGATGATATTCTTTTCAATCGTTCCTAAGTCTAAGCCCGAAAGGATATGAAGTTTTTTAGGAGATTGAGCAACTTTAAACATAAACTTGACTATGCCCACAGTAGTTTTACCAGCATATGTAGTCAAGTGCCCTCAAGGAACTCTACAGGGGAATCATGTTTTAAAAATGCTTTATATTTAGGCGATAAAATTAATTGTTCACTCAAGGACAACCACCCCCCTCGATAAAAACAAGTTCTTTGTGTCTAGTCCTGCCATTCATATAATTATATACGGTTTTTTGATTTATACCAAAATAATCTGCTACGGCGCTTTTCCCTTTAAAACTTTTTTTATTCCCGTCAGGATATATCACGTCAATTTGCTTTAGATTTTTCTTGTTGGTTTCTTTTATGTTTGCCATGGCGAATTTTCTATATTCCGCATTTGTTTCCCAAGCGTGAACACTATTTTCTTTTGGTGTGCACCACTCTAAATTTTCGACTTTGTTGTTGCACTTATCTCCGTCAATGTGGTTCACATGATTTTTGCCGTCTACTTTAGGCAAGAACGCCTCTGCAACTAGCCTGTGTGTGCTCATTGTTATGGGCAATTCGTGTGACTTAGCCCCTTTTCTCACGCTTACCCTAAGATATCCGTTTGTTGCTTTTCTTTGACTTAGTTCATTGCCTTTCACCCCCAACACTCTTCCAAGTGTTGAAACTTTATATCTCTCAAATCCTTTAATCGCTTTAAACTGTTCCATGATGTAAACCTCCATCAAATTATTTTACTGCTCATCATTCATCACTCAACTGCTCCAGTATCTTATCAAGCTTATCAGCGTTAGTGTTGACTTCGCCCGAGAGTTCGACCCTGTCAATATATTCACCAGTCATTTTGTTCAGGGTATCAATAGCTTTTATTCTGTCGGACTGATTTTCATATTCTTTTTTTGCGATATCCGACAACATAGCCTGCCGTTCAATCGCCGTAAGGATACGCTCTTTACTCGCTTTTTCGGTTAAAGATTTTAAATATTCTGCAACTCCTATATTCCCCAATAATTTATGTGCTAGCTTATTAGCATAATTTACGCTGTATCCCGCCTTAATAGCGCTCTGCACGGTGTTACCGCATTGCGCGTAGTATTCGGCGAATTTCTTTTGTCTAGCATTCATAGGTAACACCTCCAATTATTAATATAGCCCTAGAACGAATTCTAAGGCTGTTTTTAGCAACTTTAGTTTTAGTGTAGCAATTTATCGCATAAACGCTTAGGCTCTCTTGTAGCTATGATAACGCTACACTACAAGCTATGCTTAACCCTATCATCAACTTCATGTCGCTTTGCGTTATTAAATCTATCAAGCGTACCAACTAAGTACCCAGTTATCCTGCGTATGCGTTGGAATGGTATATCGTCGAATATATATTTAACATCAACGTATTCACCGTCAATGTTTATTTCCATAGCTCTTATCTTGTTGTTAGGATATTTATCAATACCCATTTTTAAATATGCCTGCTGTTCTCTGTCTGACATCTCGCCATTAGTTATTTTAATAATCATGTTGTAGCCTCCTATTTTACGTTATCCTCCATAAAACAAACCGCCCTCACTGTTGCAAGGACGGCATATTAAGGAGGATAAGAAATATACAATAGATGGAAACATAGTCCGATTAAGTGTGTAGCAACTGTTTCCCTCGTTTGCATATCTCTATGTTTATATAATAACACTGTCAAGGGGTGACATGCAATGACATTTTACTAATTTAGATATTGCGTCTTTATGTTTGCGTTGAACCGTCCTTATTTCACAGTTCATATTTTCAGCAATTTCTGCCATTGTTATGTAGCCTAGATAACGCATACGCAATATTGTGTTTTGGTCTGCGTTGTCTATCGTGTTTATTAGGTTTGTTATCTTTTCCCTCGTTTCTATTATTTCTTTAAATTGTCTTTCTATTTCTTCACCCTGCGCTAGAATTTTATGTAATATGTTTTCTTGGTTATTTGTCTTGCTCGGGCTGTATCCTTCCTGCATCTCATAGTTTGCTGTACACCTTTGTGACAAACTAACATTTTGTTTTTTCTCGGCAATCAAGGCTTTGTTTTTTTTATCCAAATAAAATGCTTGGTTGAGATAATTAATCATTTCCAGTTGCTGTATGGTCATGCTATCCCTCCAAACTCAACTTGCATTTAGTACTGGTATATTTACAGGTGTCACAAAGTCCTTTCTGCCTGCAAACGAATATTGCCCTGTCGCCATCGTCAATGAATTGTTGCTCGGTCTTTGCGAATTTGCATTTATCGCTCCACCCATCACACGCTTCCATTTTCATTCCGATTCCTGCCTTTTCAGCATACAGCAAGCTGCACCTTGTAGCTTGGTTGAAAAACTTGCATACTTTTCCATTATTCATTTTCATTCTCCTTAATTTTATTAAGTATTCTATCAAGGTTTTCAGTGCCCCATAATCTATATGCAATCCCTCTAACTGATTTAGAGGAAACATTGAAATACTCTGATAGTAAATTGTAGCTGTATCCTCTATCTATCAACGTTGTCAACTCTTTAATTTTGCCCTCGGTCCATTTAGCATGATGAGATGCCTTGATTGGATTTTGTTTTATGCCCAAATCTGATATTCTCTTTGTAATTGCTCCTGTCGACCGCCCAAGCCTTTTAGATATTTCAAGATGCCCATACTTTTTTTGACTTAGCAGCATTTTAAGTAAATCGTCTTCGTACTTTGTCCATTTTGTAGTTTTAAATCTCGCTTTATCTTTACTGCTTGCTTTTCGCCATTCATCAACCCATTTAGGTTCTTTACCTAGTGCGTTGCGTTCAACTTTAGACCAATTTATAAAAGCCTTGTTTTTCTCTGCCCATTTCCAAAAATCGTTGATTTTAATAATTTTAAATCTATTATTTTGAACGGTTTTATATTTAATCGGCAATCCACGCTTTTCAATCCAACTTGTGTTTTTGTAAGAGCAGTTAACATTTAACGCTCTAATGATTTGGTTATAACTTACATAGTCGCCACTTTCTAAAAAAGCACCTAAACCTAACTTTACCGCCCTAACGTTTATTGCTGTTTCAGTTCGCCTCAATTTTTTAGCGATGGTTTTTATTGACGTAGTACCCCAACTGTCCTCTAGCGTTTGGGTATCCTCAACGCTCCATGGTCTGCCCATGATTTGCCTCCTTATCGTGGATGTTTCCTATGATTTCCAACGTCTTATCATCTTGAATTAGATATCCTCCGTTTTTGCCTTGCCGCTATCGTCTATTGTGATAACCATATTGTCATACAGCTGTTCCGCTGTGCTTGATACATATGTACGGGCTTGATTTGACCCTATAAATGTTGCAGATATTATCCCTGCGTATTTGTCATCAACTTTAATCGTTATTGTTTTCATTGTTTGTCTCCATTTCTGCAAGTGCTTTTTCGGCTTCCCTTTGTGATGTGTACATATCATCGCTATATTTAAAATTAAATGGGTCTTCAACTACAGTTTTTCTTACTGCCAGTTCTTTACAGCAAGTGTCCTTATTACCATAAAGCCCTATGTCACAAAACCCGCAATTAATGTCCTCAACCCATTCGTTGCCACATCTTTCCTCAAGCGTGTATACCGTATCCCCAACCTTACAAGGTAATACCACTAATCTCCCCTCACGTTCTGCTTCACAGATTTCAGCCAATCTGTCAATATTTATATCAGCAGTTATTTCTCTAATTGGCGTCATTTTATTCAACCTCGCTTTCTAAGAATTTTTTAATGCCGTATTCGCAGTCCTCAATACAGCTGTGGGCTTTGTAAGCACAATAATCACAGGCCCCCTCGCAGTGCGTATCTGCCAACATATTTGCTAATCGCTCAACCGTTAAATCTGCTTTAAACTTCTCAAAATTATTCATC
>DASRMZ010000074.1:0-12594 GCA_035647675.1 Thermoclostridium sp.
AACCCTGAAAAGGTTCGTCAAAATATAGTAGAGGTTGCACTTGATTATTTATCCTGTGGAATAGATCCGTTAAAGTCAAAGATTTTAATTCAGTCGCAGGTTTCCGAGTTGTTTGAATTGACGGCATACTACATGAATTTAGTTACAGTAGCAAGGTTGAAGAGAAATCCAACAGTGAAATCCGAGATACAGATGAGGGATTTTGAAGCAAGTATTCCGGTTGGATTTTTTAATTATCCGATCAGTCAAGCTGCCGATATAACGGCGTTTAAGGCTACTGTGGTTCCAGTTGGCGAAGATCAGCTGCCAATGCTAGAGCAATCAAGGGAGATTGTTAGGAAGTTTAATTCAGTATATGGTGAAACGCTTATTGAGCCTGATATTCTTTTGCCGGGCAATAAGGCATGCTTGAGGCTTCCAGGTACTGATGGTATGGCGAAAATGAGCAAATCATTAAACAATTGTATTTATTTATCTGATTCAGCAGATGAGGTAAGGCAAAAGGTAATGGGTATGTTTACCGATCCTGATCACCTTAAAGTGTCCGACCCAGGAAAAGTAGAGGGCAATCCTGTTTTTATTTACCTTGATGCGTTCTGCAAAGATGGGCAATTTGAAAGGTACCTCCCGGAATATCAAAACTTGGACGAATTAAAGGCACATTATACAAGGGGAGGCCTTGGTGATGTTAAAGTTAAGAGGTTTCTCAATTCTGTTTTGCAAGAGGAATTGGAGCCAATACGCAATAGAAGAAAAGAATATGAGCAAGATATTCCATATGTCTATGAAGTGTTAAAAAAAGGCACAGGCAAAGCACAAGAGGTTGCAGCACAAACCCTTGCTGATGTAAAAGAGGCAATGAAAATCAATTATTTTGAAGATGCTGAACTGATAAACGAGCAAGCACAAAGATACAAGATTGACTAAAAATATTAGGGCATTTTGCAGTATTGCACACTTTACGTAAAGTTGGACAAAAAGCTGCACAAAAAGGCGTATTAATCTCTTGAATAACATGTACAAATGTCCTATAATACTATTAGTTGTAGTATGGAGTATGGATTTAGTTAAATATGGCTATGTAAAATGGGAGGATGGTAGAATGCCAATTACAGATTATTTAGTTCGTAATGCAAAACTATATGGTAATGAAAAATGCTTAACTGAGATAAATATGGACTTACAAGAACAGCATCATGTTACCTGGCTTGATTATGAACTTATCGAAAACAATCCCTCAGGGGAATACCGTAGAGACATGACCTGGCGTGTATTTGATGAAAAAGCAAACAGGTTTGCCAACCTATTGATAAAAAGAGGCATAAAAAAAGGGGATAAGGTAGCTGTTCTATTAATGAATTGCCTTGAATGGTTACCTATATATTTCGGTATATTGAAAACTGGAGCGATAGCCGTTCCGTTAAATTATAGATATACCGCCGAGGAAATAAAATATTGCTTAGACCTGTCCGATACCATTGCAATGATATTTGGTCCAGAATTTATAGGACGAGTTGAAACAATTTACAATAACATTCCAGATGTAAAAATGCTTTTTTACGCAGGTGAGAAGAGACCGACTTTTGCAGAAAACTACGATAGACTCACTGCAAATTGTTCCTCAGAAGC
Source organism: Thermoclostridium sp. (assembly GCA_035647675.1). Lineage (GTDB taxonomy): Bacteria > Bacillota > Clostridia > DSM-8532 > DSM-8532 > Thermoclostridium. Next base: position 1,630 of record DASRMZ010000074.1, read on the forward strand.
GCCTGATATTGTATTGTCAGACGATGAGGATGCAGTTATTTATTATTCTTCAGGAACAACGGGGTTTCCTAAGGCAATTCTACATACGCACGCAAGCCTTATGTCAGCATGTGAAACCGAATTAAACCATCATGGGCAAACACGTGACGATAATTTCCTTTGTATACCTCCGCTTTATCATACAGGTGCTAAAATGCACTGGTTTGGAAGCCTTGTTGCTGGAAGTAGTGCAGTAATACTACGTGGCGTAAGACCTGAGTGGATTTTGAAAGCTGTATCTGAAGAGAAGATTACCATTGTTTGGCTATTGGTTCCATGGGCTCAAGATATTCTTGATGCTATTGAAAGTGGTCAGGTTAATTTAGAAGATTACGATTTATCGCAATGGCGCCTTATGCATATTGGGGCTCAGCCCGTTCCACCTAGTTTAATTAAACGGTGGAAGGAGCATTTTCCACATCATGATTACGACACAAACTATGGGCTTAGTGAATCAATTGGACCTGGATGTGTGCATTTAGGAATAGAGAATATTCATAAGGTTGGTGCAATAGGAAAACCGGGCTATAATTGGGAAACAAAAATAATAGATGAAGGTGGACAACCTGTGGACCAAGGTGGAGTAGGGGAGTTAGCAGTTAAGGGTCCAGGCATTATGAAATGCTATTATAAGGACCCTGAGGCTACCAATGCTGTAATCAAAGATGGTTGGCTTCTTACTGGTGATATGGCCCTTATGGATAAAGATGGTTTTATTTACCTTGTAGATAGAAAAAAAGATGTTATAATAAGTGGTGGAGAGAATATTTACCCTGTCCAGATTGAAGATTTTTTACGGGCAAACAGGGATATTAAAGATGTTGCAGTTATAGGGCTTCCTGACAAAAGGTTGGGAGAAATATCAGCAGCTATAATAGAGACAAAACCTGATGCTACCCTCACAGAAGAGGAAATATTTGAGTTTTGTCGTGAATTACCGCGTTATAAGCGACCGAGGATAATTATTTTTGATAAGGTTCCAAGAAACCCAACTGGCAAAATAGAAAAGCCAGCCCTTAGAGATAAATATGGTGCTACAAGCTTGGTTGCTACACAAACGCAAATATGAGGTTTTCACAGTGTGTTTATAGTGACTAAATTTAGTTTATTAAGCACAAAGGAAAACTAAGTATACTTTAATTAGGCAATTATTATTGCAAATCGTTTCTATATTTTGCGGGCTCCTTGCCACCCCCCCTATCCGTAAGGATGTCGGCGAGGAGCTCGCAAATATTATTATAGTAATAGTTCATTCCGCTAATATTTTCCTTATATTCCACAGCTATGTCTCTTGTGTTACCTGTGCATTGTTATTAGTAATCCCGTTATAAAAATGGTGATTGCTTTTTTTATGCAAAGTAGGTATAAAGATGTGGTATACTAAATTCTGAAAACTATATGAATTATTCTTGAAAATATCTTCTGTACACTAGTCAATTGGCATCTGAATGTATAGTTACATTACACGGATTTTTGGTGCAGGATAAAAACTAATTATTAGTGAGAAAAGCAAAGAAACTAAAGTAACCTGGAGGAGAATTTATATGCCAAGTAGTAATGTTATTGTTATCGGTGGGGGTGCTGCAGGCATCATGGCTGCAATTTCAGCACATAGAGCAGGAGCAGATGTTACAGTACTTGAAAGAAATCCACGTATAGGTAAAAAAATATTAGCTACAGGAAATGGTCGCTGTAACTTTACAAATAAAAATGCAGATGTGAACTATTACCATGGCAACAATCCAGGGTTTGTCAGCGAAGCACTATCAAGCTTTACCGTTGAAAATGTTATTGGGTTTTTCGAACAGTTGGGAATTGAGCACAAAATAGAGGAAATGGGCAAAGTATTTCCTATGTCGGATCAAGCTTCAAGTTTCCTTGATGTGTTTTTATATGAGCTTAATCAAAGGCAAATTAACGTAATATGCGACTGTAAGGCAACAGGAGTGTCAAATAAAAATGGTAAATTTTTAATAACCACAGAAGGAGCAGGTAAGTATACTGCGGATAGCGTTATAATTGCTACTGGCGGAAAAGCAATGCCAGCGTCCGGTTCGGACGGAAATGGATATGATTTAGCGAAAACATTTGGTCATAGTGTAGTAAATGTATTTCCTGCTTTAGTACAAATAATGCTTGAAGGTTCATTTTTCAAACGTATAGCTGGGGTTAAAATATTAGGTGCTGCAGAAATAATATACCAGGATAGATCATTAGTGAAGGACAGAGGAGATATCCTTTTTGCAAACTATGGTGTGTCAGGGCCCCCAATACTTCAGATAAGTAGGAAAGCAGGTGAACTACTTAGTGAAGGGAAACATGCATATATTAAAATTGTTGTACTGGATATGCCTTATGAGAAAGTAAAGGGTATAGTAAAACGTAGGTTTAGCAGTTCTCTTACAAAGCCTGTAGATTTCAGCCTAGTAGGGCTTATAAACAAAAGACTAATTCCTGTTATATTGCTTGAAGCAGGAATAGATAATATTAGAAAACCAGTCGCTGATTTATCTGAAAGAGAAATAGAAAACATAATAAACATTTTAACCAACTGGCAAGTAAAAATAAGGGGAACAAGGAGCTGGCCAAGTGCACAGGTTACTGCAGGTGGTGTAGATACAAAGGAAATAGATGATAAAACTATGGAATCAAAACTTGTTAATGGCTTGTTTTTCGCAGGGGAAATTGTAGATATAGATGGTCAATGTGGAGGGTTTAATCTCCAATGGGCATGGTCGTCTGGATATATTGCTGGTAAAAATGCTGTACTAAAAGGAGACTGACAAACTTTTTGCGATGGAACTTCTTTAATAATTTCATGTCTAATTTAAGTAAGGCTTGTGCAATGTAACCTTAACATCGCAAAATACCCTAAATGTTCAATGTTGAATGACGTTAACTTTTATGGTATTATATCAAAATGAACTTTACTGCGGAGGTTAAACTACGTGATGAAAAGAAGAAAAAATATTGTCATCCCTTTACTATTAATTATAGGAATGATAACTGCTATATCGTTATTGATAGTTAATTTTATCAGAATAAGTCGGATCGAAAGCGTTGTAAAAGTTGAAGCTGGAGAGCAAATTCCTGATGCTGGAGTATTTTATAAGGGTTCGGAGGCCAATGTTACATATGTCACCGATATCTCGACCATATCTATTAGTTCTCCTGGTGAGTATGACATAGAAATCGATGTAAATGGCAGGAAGTATAAATCCAAAATCGAAATAAAAGATACAATTGCCCCTGTGGGCGTAGTAAGAACAGTGGATTTATATGAAGGTGAGACAGCTAGACCAGAAGACTTCTTTGAAAGTATAGATGATGCTACACGTGTAAATGTAGCTTTTAAAGAGGAACCAGATTTTTCAATGAAGAATTCACAGCCTGTTGAGCTAATCCTTACAGATACGTCCGGTAATACATCTGAATATAAGACTACTCTTTATATATCAAAGATAAAGCAGTTGGTGCAGGTTGAAGCTTCACATGAAATGCTGGATGTGAGTGAATTTTTAAAACCCAATGTGACAGCCCAAAACCTGGATATTGTAAGTGGTCCCACTTCGCTTACTAAAGTCGGAAAATACCCCTTAAAAATAAGTGTTGATGGCCAGATTTATGAGTCAACTGTTGAAGTTGTTGACACAATTCCACCTAAAGGAGTTGCCAATGTTCAAACTGCTTGGGTGGGTGATGAAGTTGAACCGGCAAGTTTTATAAGTGAGATTGATGATGTAACACAAGTATCTGTCAAATATAAAGAAACGCCGGATTTTAGCTTTGCTGGAGAACAAACTGTAAATCTTGTTTTAACTGATGAGGGTGGCAATGAATCAGTGGTTCAAACAACGTTGATTACTGAACCAGACACAGAGCCTCCCAAGATTTTTGGTGCTCAGAAAGCAACAGCTTATATTGGAACACCCTTTTCGTACAAAAAAGATGTATGTGCAGAAGACAACAGGGATGGTGTAGTGAGCATCAGCGTTGACAGCAGCCAAGTAAACCTAAAAGTAGAAGGAGAGTATACAGCCATATATTCGGCTACCGATTCATCGGGAAATACAACTTCTGAAGAGGTTATAATAACTGTAAAAGAGCAGTCGGTTTCAATGGAGGATTTAGAAAAGCTTGCGGATGAAGTATTGGCAGAAATAACGACTGAGGATATGACGTTGAGAGAAAAAGCATGGGAGATCTATGTATATGTAAATGAACGTTTAACATATACAGGGTTTTCCGACAAAACAGATTGGATGAAGGAAGCTTATAGTGGTATTGTAAATGGTGTTGGAGATTGCTTTACCTACTACTCAATGTCACAGCTCTTGCTAGATAGAATAGGTATAGAGACCCTTAGCATAGAAAGGGCATCAAAACCTGGAGAGACAAATCATTACTGGCACTTGGTAAACTATGGCGAGGGATGGTATCATTTTGATGCTTGTATCCATAGACCTCCTCTGATATCATTTATGTTGACAGATGAGGAGTTAGAAGCGTATTCACGCAGCAGACATAGGGATAGTTATTACTACAGATATGATAAAGAGAAGTATCCCGCTACAGAAAAGAATTAAGCTGTACAAGATGTTAAAAGGGGGAGAAAATACGAAAGAATTAGGTATAATTGGAGGATTGGGACCATTAGCAACAGCATATTTTATGGAAATGGTTGTCAAAATGACCGATGCTCGTTTTGATTGTGAGCATATTCCGATGATAATATATAACAAGCCTTCCATACCCGATAGAACGAATTTCATTTTAGGGAAAAGCAATGACAATCCATATGTGGATATATCTGAAGTTGGAAAGACTTTGGTTGAGCAGGGCGTGGATTATATAGCTATTCCTTGTGTTACGGCATATTATTTTTATGAAGAGTTATGTAAGGATATAAAAGTACCTATTATTGACTTAATAGGTGAAACAGCAATACATTTAAAAGAAAATGGAATCTCAAAAGTGGGTATAATGGCAACAGATGGAACCATTACAGGCGGTTTTTTAAAGCAGGGTCTTGAAAAACAAGGCATTGAGGCCATACAGCCCTCTGAAAATGGACAAAAACTTTTAATGGATATTATATACAATGGCATTAAAGCAGATATGCCTTTCTCAATGGAGGATTTTTTTACTGTTAAAAATGAGCTTGTTGATTTAGGCGCACAGATAATACTGCTTGGATGTACTGAGTTATCGGTCATAAAACGTGATTATAGTATTGGTTCAGGCTTTTTGGACGTAATGGAAGTCTTGGCACGAAAATCAGTTTTGTTATGTGAAGGCGCTCTTAAAGAAGAGTTTTTAAGCCTTATATCGTAATAAGTACTTTTAATGCCAATATACAGCCAAGAACTTGGCAATTAATTAAACAAGAGGTGCAAATATGTCAAGGCAGAATAATATTCTTGAGTACTTGGAGAATATTGTAGATATAAATCCAGATAAGGTTTGCTATGCAAACCAGTCAGAAGAGTTTACATTTAAACAAGTATACGACAGTGCAAGGGCAATAGGAACTTTCTTACACAAAGAAGGACACTACAAAAAACCCGTTGTTGTGTTTATGAAAAAACATCCTACCATGATTATTACATTTTTGGGTGTTGTTTACGCAGGGGATTATTATGTACCAATTGACGAAGAAATGCCCGCCCACAGGATAGAAATGATTTTTAATAATTTGTCGCCAGAAGCTGTTATTTGTGACGAATCAACAATTGATATAATAAAAACATTTAACTATGAAAACAGTGTTTACCTCTATGATGAAATAGTAAAAACACAAACCGACAGTCTGGTTTTAAATGAAATTTCTAAGAGAGTAATTGATACCGATCCCATTTATATAGTATTTACATCGGGATCAACTGGTGTGCCCAAAGGGGTTGTTGCTTGCCACAGATCTGTTATAGATTATATAGAAAGCTTCTCTGATGTTCTGGAAATTAATTCAGATACTGTATTTGGAAACCAGACTCCGCTTTATGTGGATGCGTCACTTAAAGAGATTTACCCTACGTTGAAATACGGTGCAACTGCGTATATAATACCAAAAGAGTTGTTTATGTTTCCGCTAAAGCTTGTTCAGTTTCTGAACGAAAAGAAGATTAACACAATATGCTGGGTTGTTCCAGCTTTAACTATGATATCCGGACTTGGAGTTTTTGAGAAGGAAAAACCTGAATACCTTCACACCATTGCTTTTGGAAGTGAGGTATTTCCAATAAAACAATTTTTACTATGGAGAAAAGCTCTGCCCAACGCAAAGTTTATCAATCTTTATGGACCAACCGAAGCTACGGGTATGTCATGCTATTATGTTGTGGATCGTGAGTTTTCCGAAGAAGATGATGCTATACCTATAGGTAGACCTTTTAAGAATACAGATATTATTTTGCTAAATGATGCAGATGAATTAGCCAAAGAAGGTGAACCAGGTGAAATTTGCATACGCGGAACTTCATTGACTTTAGGTTACTACAAGGATTTTACAAGAACCAATGAAGTATTCGTGCAAAACCCTTTAAACGATCTCTATCCCGAAACGATTTATCGCACAGGGGACATTGGGAAATATAACGATAGAGGGGAGCTAATTTTCCTGTCAAGGAAAGATCATCAAATAAAGCATATGGGACACAGGATCGAGCTAGGCGAAATTGAGGCTGCTATTAGCAGAATGGACGGAATAATTAATACTTGTTGCATTTTTGATGATGTGAAAAAAAGAATAATACTTTACTATACAGGTAAAAGTTCAAAGGCAGATGTGATAAATTATGCAAAGGGGAAACTTCCAAGATATATGATTCCAAACCTTGTGGAGCAGCTGGATGTTATGCCCCTTACTACAAATGGGAAAATAAATAGAGTATTGCTAAAGGATAAATATTTAAACAGAAAAAGCCAACGGCAATAATGAAATAGCCCAGAACTAAAACATATGGAGGACTAAGATAATGGAGTCATTGATAGAAATTCTTGAAGAGTTACACCCAGAAGTTGATTTTGAGGAGCACAAATCACTAATAGATGATAAAGTACTGGATTCTTTTGATATTATTACTTTAATTTCTGAAATTCATGAGGAGTATGATGTCAGAGTACCAGTGGATGAGATTATACCTGAAAATTTTAATTCAGCCCAGTCTTTATATTCACTCATTCAAAGGTTACAGGACGAGGGTTAATTATGTTGTTTACATCATATAATTTTATATTATTTTTAGTTGTTCTGTTTATCATTTATTATTTAATACCTAAAAAATATCAATGGATGCTTCTACTTTTAGGAAGCTTCGTGTTTTATAGCTACTCAGGGTGGGATAATGTTGCTTACATTACTGTAACCATTTTAGCCACCTACTTTGTAAGTTTAAAAATAGGACAGCTGTATGAGCAGCAAGATTCATACATTAAAGAAAACAAAGGCAGTCTAGCAAGAGAAGATAGGAAGAAATACAAGGCAAAAATTAATGCAAAACAAAAGAAGTATTTGCTGCTTTGTCTGCTATTTGATCTTGGTATCTTGGCTGTACTTAAATATACGAATTTTGTTATTTCAAATATAAATTCAATAGGCAACCTATTCAAAGCAACAGAAATATCTTTTCTTGACATTGCTCTTCCTATGGGGATTTCCTTTTATACATTTCAGTCAGTAGGGTATTTAGTTGATGTATACAGAGGAAAGTATGCGCCTGAGAAAAACCTTGGAAAGTTTGCTCTTTTTGTATCATTTTTCCCACAATTAGTGCAAGGTCCAATCAGTCGTTTTGACGATTTAGGCGAACAATTATACGCAGGGCATAGCTTTGATTATAAAAATGTTTCGTTTGGTATACAGAGGATACTGTGGGGTTTTTTCAAAAAGTTGGTTATAGCAGACCGTATATTAGTTGGGGTAAACACAATTACGCAGAATCCTGAAACCTATCAAGGTATTTATGTTTTCTTGGGAATGATTTTTTATGCAGTTCAACTATATGCGGATTTTACTGGCGGAATAGACATTACAATAGGTATTGCACAAGTGTTTGGGATAGAACTGAAAGAAAATTTCCAAAGACCGTTTTTCTCTAAGTCTATTGTAGAATATTGGCGGCGCTGGCACATTACCATGGGTACATGGTTCAGGGACTATGTATTCTACCCGGTATCTATAAGTAGCCCCATGTTGAAACTTTCGAAGTTTTCCAGGAAACATCTTGGAGAAAAACTAGGGAAAAAGGTACCTGTGTATTTGTCAACTATCATAGTTTGGTCAGCAACTGGTATATGGCACGGAGCAAGCTGGAACTTTATTGTTTGGGGACTATTAAACTGTCTTGTAATTATAGTATCGCAAGAGTTTGAACCTTTATATGCTAAGTTCCATAGTAAATTTAATGTTCGCCATAATTTCTTTTTTAGGTTGTTTCAAGTGGCGAGAACATTTTTACTCATGTGCTCGATAAGAATACTTGATTGTTATAGAAATGTGGGAATTTCATTTAAAATGTATTTTTCGATGTTTACAAATTGGAATTTCGGTGAGATTTTTAATGGTGGTTTGCTTGGGTTAGGACTTAAGAAATCCGATTATATAGTACTCATCTTTGGTATAATTATTATGACTGTTTTTAGTCTCATTCAACGTAAAGGTAGTGTTAGAGAGCAATTGACTGAAAAGTCAGATGTTCTTCAATATGCTGTCGGAATAGCCCTATTTGTCTCGATAATAACTTTTGGGGCATATGGCATTGGGTACGACAGTAACCAGTTTATTTATAATCAATTTTAATTATAAGATATGGCATCACAAAATGCCTTAATAGAAAGTGACTGATTATGACTACAGGAAAAAGGATTGCTAAATTGGCTATTGCGGCCTTAATTACAATAGTTATATTGATATTTCTTCAAAATCTATTAATGCCTAAGTATATGAGTGAAATACTTGAAGGTGCATTAATATCCGAGTATTACTCTGAGGATATAAAGGATCATGATGTCATATTTATCGGGGATTGTGAAGTATATGAAAACTTCTCACCTATTACACTTTGGAAGGAATATGGTATAACCAGTTTTATTCGCGGTAGTGCCCAGCAGTTAATATGGCATTCATACTATTTGTTAGAAGATACTCTTAAGTATGAAAAACCTGATGTAGTGGTTTTTAATGTATTATCCATGATGTATGACGAGCCTCAAAATGAAGCATATAACCGCATGGCACTGGATGGTATGCCTTTATCCCTTTCGAAATTGAAATCAATAAAAGCGTCAATGGTTGAGGAAGAAAAATTCATTACTTATATATTTCCTATCCTGCGATACCATTCAAGGTGGGACGAGCTTTCTGGTGAGGACTTTAAGTATATGTTCAAGAAGGACAAGATTACTCATAATGGGTATCTTATGAGGGTTGATGTAAAGCCCGTTACAACCATACCGAGGGCGAGAAAACTTCCGAATTATGAATTGAGTGATATTTGTTATGATTACCTTAAGAAGATGACAGCACTATGCAAGGAAAACGATATTGAGCTGGTGCTAATAAAAGCTCCTTCTATATATCCTCATTGGTATGATGAATGGGATGAACAGATAGAGGATTATGCGAGTGAAAATGGTCTTTTATATATCAACTTTTTGAAGTATACTGATGAAATAGGAATAGATTTTCAAACAGACACTTATGATGCGGGGCTTCACTTGAACCTGTCTGGTGCTGAAAAGTTAACAAAGTACTTTGGAAAACTATTATCAGACGAATTTAATCTTGCGGATCGCAGAGATGATGAGCAGTTAAGTAAAGTTTGGATTGAAAAAGAAGCATTTTATATTGATATAATGGAAAAACAGTATGCAGAACTTGAAGAGCTAGGGTATATTAAAGCATTCAATAGCAAGAAAAATGAGGAATGATTTTTAGAGCAGGAGAGAGGGACTTAATATGAAAAAAAATATAATTATTATAGCTGTTGTGCTACTGGTAATTGCGGTAGCAGCAACTGTTATTATTCTTAATAACAATCAAGAAAACAACGATCCATCAAACTCTAATATTACAGATAGCCATGGAGAGCATCTCAATGATACAGGTAAAGACGCCTCGAGTGGAGATACTACAAGTGAAAAAGAGATATATTATTTCGAGTATAAAGATGTTAAAATAGGTATTAATAATGAAGCGGCTCCAATATTAGAAGCATTGGGAGAACCAATGAATTATTTTGAAGCGCCAAGCTGTGCTTTTGAAGGTATGGACAAAATATACTCTTACAGCAGTTTTGAGTTTACAACATATACAAAAGATGACAAGGATTATATTTCATCTATTATTTTTCTTGATGATACAGTTGAGACCAGAGAAGGTATAGCTTTAAACGCATCATTAGAAGAGATAATTAATGCATATGGCAATGAATATGAAAAATCCTTTGAGCAATATTCCTATACCGATGGAAATTGTATTATATCATTTATTTTAGAAAATAACGAAGTTGTCTCGATTGAGTATGCCATGGATTTCCAGGACAATCAGGAAGGTTAGTTGAAGATATGGTTTTAATGCCCCGGAAAAAGGGGCATTAAATATTTAATCGTCTTCTAGTTTTTCTTTGGCTTCATTTATCTTCTTCAAGTTCTCAAGATAATCCTCTTTAAGGATAAATTTGTTTTTATAAAACTCTTCTATTTCGTATTCAAGAGCATTTAATGCTTTATTTACGACATTAACCTTTTCGTCATATTCAGAAGTAATTAATTCAATCTGAGCTTCATGCTCGCTATTAATCTTTTCGATTTCCTTCTGATGTTCTGCCTTTAAGTTGTTTACGGTATCCTCCAATTCATATATTATTGATAGTTGTTCATTTAGAACAACAGTTTCCTTTATAAAATATAAATTGGATATTATAAGTC
>DASRMZ010000075.1:0-3811 GCA_035647675.1 Thermoclostridium sp.
GTTAAAATGTTTAAAAATAAATAACAGGAAATCGGTTGATACTGTTTTATTTATATACTATAATATAATAGGATTTAACATAACATTCCGGGTAATAAAATAAAGCGATACTATATTGCAAAATTAGTTGATACCGGTTGACATATATACTATAATATAATAGAGTTCAATATAGGGGTTAAGGTATTTTAACAGGATAATACTACGTAATAATATCAAATAAATATATAAAAAGAGAGATTTAGGGTGAATGGTGCTTAATATTAGCGGACAAACCAGATATAATACATATAATTGTTTTTGGCAAAGCCTGCGGTTGAAAACACAAAAAATCCTACTTACTAGAGGTGGAGTTGAGTGAAAGCGGTAGTTATCACAAATAATTTAAAAGTCAAACAAAAATATGACAAAGAATACAATGTGGAATTTGTTGATGGAAGTTTGCTGGATGTATTAATAATGGTACGGGACAGAATACATGAAGGGCATAAATTATTGACTCATCCTTTGGCAGGTAGTATCAAACCCAATGAAACACCTTATAAGAGCGTACTTATTTCCTGTAATAAAGGAGATTTGGATTTAGATTCATTATTAATGATATCATCCAATATAGAGACTGTCCAAAAATTTATAAATATAAAGAAGCCTATCGAATGGAAGGAAAAAATACTGGAGGATTTTATGGTAATTGATCTTGATTTGATAAGCAGTGGAATAGAAAGTATGCGGCAATAACATGTATATATTTATAATAATAGGCACATATTACTAAGGGTTATAGTTTAAAATATTATGAATAAATGGGCCTGTAATGGCAACGAAAATGTAATATTCAATTATAGGCCTTTATAAATAAAGGGAGGTGAAGCTTGTGCGCTTAGAATTAGGTAATATTTTCATCAAAGATGTACAGTTCGGTGATTCTACAAAGGTAGAAGGCGGAGTACTTTACATTAATAAGGATGAAATGCTCAATGCAATTGGTGGGGATGAACACATTAAAAGTCTTGACATCGACATAGCTCGTCCGGGAGAAGAAGTCAGAATTACTCCTGTAAAAGACGTTATTGAACCAAGGGTGAAGGTTGAAGGTTCAGGAGCAATATTCCCAGGATTGGTAAATAAGGTTACCACTGTAGGTAGTGGTCGCACACATGCTTTAAAGAATGTGGCAGTAGTGACAGCAGGAAGAATCGTTGGTTTCCAAGAGGGTATCATTGATATGTCAGGTCCTGGAGCAGAATATACACCATTTTCAGGGCTAAACAACGTAGTTGTTGTTGCAGATGTAATTGATGGTCTAAAACAACACGCTCACGAAGAAGCTGTAAGGAAGGTAGGTTTTAAGGCTGCTGCTTATTTAGGAGAAGCCGGAAGAAACATAACACCTGACGAAGTAAAGGTATATGAAACAGAACCATTACTAGACTCAGTGAAAAAATATCCAGACTTGCCAAAGGTAGGATATGTTTACATGCTTCAAACTCAAGGCTTACTTCATGATACATATGTGTATGGAGTAGATGCTAAGAAGATTGTTCCAACAATCATATATCCGACAGAAGTTATGGACGGTGCTATTGTAAGCGGTAACTGCGTTTCTGCTTGCGATAAAAACCCAACCTATGTTCATATGAACAATCCAATTATTGAGGATCTTTATGAAAAACATGGTAAAGAATTGAACTTTGTAGGTGTAATTATTACAAACGAAAACGTTTACCTTGCCGACAAAATGAGATCATCGGATTGGTCTGCAAAATTAGCCGGATATCTAGGATTAGACGGAGCCATTGTATCTCAAGAGGGCTTTGGTAATCCTGACACAGACCTTATCATGAACTGTGTTAAAGTTGAAAACGAGGGAATCAAAACTGTTATCGTTACCGATGAGTATGCCGGTAGAGACGGTGCTTCTCAATCATTAGCGGACGCAGATCCAAAAGCGGATGCTGTTGTAACTAACGGTAATGCTAACGAAGTTATTGTTTTACCACCGATGAAAAAGATAATTGGCTCAACAGATTATGTTGATACAATTGCCGGTGGATTCGCAGGAAGTTTAAGAGAAGATGGTAGTATCGAGGTGGAAATCCAAGCAATAACAGCTTCTACTAATGAAGTAGGATTTGTTAAATTATCATCTAAAGGATTTTAAACAAATAATTTAATTCAAGCTTTTTGCATGTTACAATAAAATGGCTTAAAAATTAAAACAATAGAAAGGATGGGACTTTTATGGCAGGATTTGATGGAAAGAAAGTCATCATAATCGGCGATAGAGATGGAATTCCAGGCCCAGCTGTCGAAGAATGTCTAAAAGGCACCGGAGCTGAAGTAGTATTTTCAGCCACCGAGTGTTTTGTGTGAACCGCTGCAGGTGCTATGGACCTTGAGAATCAACAAAGGGTAAAGGATATTGCTGAAAAATATCCGGCGGAAGATATAGTAGTAATCTTGGGAGGAGCAGAAGCCCAATCCGCGAAATTAATGGCAGACACCGTTACAACAGGTGACCCAACCTTTGCAGGCCCATTAGCAGGAGTCCAGTTAGGACTAATAGCGTATCATGCAGTAGAACCACAATTTAAAGATGCAGTAGATGAAGATGTTTATGATGATCAAATCGGTATGATGGAAATGGTACTCGATGTTGATGAAATCATTGCATCAATGGATGAAGTAAGAGGATAATAATTTCCGAAAATCTAAGAATGATTATTGATTAAATAAATTCCCGTTAAAAATGAGAGAGGGGGGAAAACATGAGCAAGAAAAAAGTTGTTCATTATATAAATCAATTTTTCGCTGGAATCGGTGGAGAAGAAAAAGCTGATCATAAGCCTGAAGTAAGGGAAGGAGTAGTAGGTCCCGGAATCGGTCTGAATGCAGCATTAAAAGATGACGCTGAGATTATAGCAACCGTCATTTGTGGTGATACCTATTTCAACGAACATTTGGAAGAAGCCGAAGCTGCAGTGCTTGAAATGATTGAAAAATATGATCCTGATCTTTTTATAGCAGGTCCTGCATTTAATGCCGGTAGATACGGAGTTGCTGCCGGTGCAGTTACAAAAGCCGTAAGTGAAAAGTTAGGTATTCCTGCTGTAACAGCTATGTACGAGGAAAATCCGGGTGCAGATATGTACAAATCTGACGTATATATAGTAAAAACCGGTAACTCAGCTGCTACTATGGGGAAAGCTATACCTGCACTCACATCACTTGCTCTTAAATTGTTAAAAGGTGAGGAAATAGGAACACCTGAAGACGACAATTACATGGAAAGAGGTATTAGGGTAAACTATTTTGCCGAAGACAGAGGCTCCAAGAGAGCAGTTGATATGCTTATCAAGAAGCTAAAAGGCGAAGATTTTGTAACCGAATATCCAATGCCTGCTTTTGACAGGGTATTCCCAAATGCGGCTATAAAAGATATAACCAAAGCAAAGATTGGTTTGGTAACATCCGGAGGTATTGTTCCTAAGGGCAACCCGGATAGAATCGAATCTTCAAGTGCATCCAAATATGGAAGATATGATATTTCCGGATTTGACAAATTGTCAGAAGCCGATCATGAAACCGCTCACGGTGGATATGACCCGGTATATGCCAATGCAGATCCTAACAGAGTACTTCCGGTAGACGTATTAAGAGACTTAGAAAAAGAGGGCAAAATTGGATCATTGCATAATATTTATTACGCTACGGTTGGAAATGGTACAGCTGTTGCAAGTGCTAAGAAATATGCTGAAGCTTTCTCAAAAGAATTAGTGGCCGATGGTGTTGATGCAGTTATAGTTACTTC
>DASRMZ010000076.1:0-2677 GCA_035647675.1 Thermoclostridium sp.
TATGCTTGTCTCCTTAAATTGATTTTTTACCATCTTGTTGTGCAACTTCCAGTACTTTCATTATACTAAGTTGCGTCTACATAATCAATAAATAGAATGTGTTGCTGTTAAAATCTTTTTTAGAGAAGACAAACATTCGTGCCACATTATATAGCCTCTTTTTTTACTACAGATTTACGGCGTTCAAAGTACTCTTCTTTTTTGCCTTTGTTGTAATTTGATACAGGTCTTAAATAGCCTACTACCCTTGACCAAACCTCTGTTTCACTCCCACATTCCGGGCATGTAAAATGCTCTCCTCCTATGTATCCATGATTATTGCAAATAGAAAACGTTGGAGTAATTGAAATGTAAGGCATTTTATAATTTTCAAAACAACGCCTAATCACGTTTTTACACACCTCAATATTCTCTATGCTCTCGCCAAGATACAGATGCTGAACTGTTCCGCCTGTATACAGGGATTGAAGTTCATCTTGAAGCTCCATAACCTCGAAAATATCGTCAGTGTAGCCTACAGGCAACTGGGACGAGTTTGTATAATAAGGCGCATCATTCCCTGCAGTAAATATGTCAGGGTATTTTATGTTGTCAATTCTGGCAAGGCGGTATGATGTACCTTCAGCAGGTGTTGCTTCAAGATTATAGAAGTTTCCTGTTTCCTTTTGAAAATCAACCATAATATCTCGTAGGTAATGCATTATTTCTAACGCAAAATCCAGACCTTCAGAAGTAGTTAAATCTTTACCCATAAAATTAACCAATGCCTCGTTCATTCCAACTATACCAATGGTATTGAAATGGTTGTACCAATATTGACCTGTTTTTGCCTTTACATCACGCAATAAATGAGCAGAATAAGGATAAAGTCCATTTTCCGATTGATGTTCAATTACTTTTCTTTTAATTTCAAGAGATGTTTTTCCGATGCAAGCTAAATGATATAGACGCTTTTTAAATTCTTCTTTTGTTTTGCTTAAATAGCCTATTCTCGGAAGATTTATTGTGTATACACCTATTGAACCTGTTAATGGGTTGCTACCAAAGAGACCTCCACCCCTTTTTCGAAGCTCGCTAACATCTAATCTCAGCCTACAGCACATTGAAACAGCATCCTCAGGGGATAAATCAGAATTTACGTAGTTTGCGAAATACGGTATGCCATATTTACAGGTAACCTTCATAAATTCATTTACTGCAGGGCTATCCCAGTCAAAATCTTTAGTTATATTTATTGTTGGAATGGGGAAGGTAAATACTCTTCCTTTTGAATCTCCTTCTAGCATAACTTCACAGAATGCTTTGTTGAAAAGATCCATTTCATCTTGAAAATCACCGTATTTATCGTTTGTGTATTTCCCTCCACTTATAACGGGTTCATTTTGTAATGTCTTGGGTACTTTTATATCAAATGTAAGATTGGAAAATGGGCACTGAAAGCCGACTCTCGTAGGAACATTGATGTTGAAAACGAACTCTTGAATGCACTGTTTTACCTGGTCATAAGTCATATTATCATATCTGATGAATGGTGCACAATATGTATCAAAGGACGACCAGGCTTGGGCTCCAGCAGTTTCCCCTTGAGTGCTAAATGTATAATTAACAAGCTGCCCAAGAAGGCTTCTTAGATGCTTTGGAGGCTTGCTCTCTACCTTACCGGGAACCCCTCCGAAACCGTCTCTTAATACCTGGCGTATATCCCAGCCTGCACAGTAAGGACCGAAGAAGCCAAGGTCATGAATATGACAATCACCTTCTTCGTGTGCCCTGCGAACTTCGCTAGGATAGATTTGGTAAAGCCAATATTTCTTTGTAAATGCTTCCCGAACATAATTGTTAAGACCATTAACGCTTTTTTGTGTATTTGCGTTTTCTTTTATCTTCCAATCCTTGTCACCAATGTAATCGGAAAACATATTGATGGTCGCACCAACCAGAGCATTCATTTCTCTGGCTGATTTTCTTTTTTCTCTGTAAAGTATGTATGCCTTTGCTGTTTGGGCATGTCCATTCTCAATAAGAACATATTCAACAAGATCTTGAATTTGTTCGACTTCTGGTATTTCATTGGAATATCTTTCATTTGCTACTCTAACAACTTCATCACAAAGCATCTTAGCAGTATTATAGTCTTGTCCACCACATGCCACCGCGGCTTTATAGATTGCTAAACTGATTTTTTCCGGAGCAAATTCTTCAACAGTGCCGTCCCTCTTTAGTATTTTGCCAACCACACTAACGCCTCCTAAACATCTATATCTTGTTGTTTTTATACTAACACACCACAACATGTAGTGTCAACGGAAGAAATCATATCATTTTTTCACAAGATGTTCTGATATAGAGAGCTCAAAGGTTCACGGATTTATAAAACTTTTCGACAAAATATTTAGAGGCTTTTTGTTACTTTTCACTCCCTCAATATTTAGAAATATAGCTGTGAACAGTTACTGCTTTTCGCATGGTTTAGGAAAATATTTTTTTATATAATCCTAACCACATTCTTCATTTGCCTGCAATGGATATTTATTTGAAGTTTGACGATAAAATAACGTCGTTACAACAATACCTATAATTAGAAGGCCAATATTAAGAACAAATGGTAGCACTCTTGAAACATCGCTCAACAACCCAGCTATATAACCAAATGGCATGCTCACCAGCATTACTGTTG
>DASRMZ010000077.1:0-6094 GCA_035647675.1 Thermoclostridium sp.
CATTTCTATATTATATAGCATAAAAGGGCATTTTGCGATATTAGATATTTAAGTTCTGCCGTACAACGTGCTTAGGTGCTACATTTCACTCATTAATCTTTTAAGATATAGCTAAGCAATAACGCTATGGTTATCCATAAAAGTTTCCCACTACATATTGTACAGCTAATATTTAAAAGGTTACATCACAAAAGCCTTTATCAGTAAATCTACCAAAAATGAGACTAAAGGTCAAGGATTTGTCAGCTTTTTTCATATTACTACTTTAACCATGACATCATCTTTCTGAGTTCTCTACCTGTTTTTTCAAGCTGATGCTCTGATTCCTTTCTTCTTGTTGCAAGAAGTTTTGCTCTACCACCCGACTTGTTTTCAGAGATCCATGTAGATGCAAATGTGCCATCCTGTATTTCAGAAAGGACTTCTTTCATAGCTTTTCTGCTATCGTCATTTATTATTTTCTTTCCAGTTACATAATCTCCATACTCTGCTGTATCGCTTATAGAATAACGCATATATTCAAAGCCGCCCTCGTATATAAGGTCTACAATTAGTTTCATTTCATGAATACATTCGAAATAAGCACTTTCAGGTTGATAGCCTGCCTCAATAAGTGTTTCAAAGCCAGCCTTCATTAGCTCTGTAACTCCGCCACACAAAACAGCCTGTTCACCAAAAAGGTCTGTCTCGGTTTCTTCTTTAAATGTAGTCTCTAAAATACCTGCTCTACCTGCACCAATACCCGATGCATAGGCTAAGGCATAATCGTGCGCTTTCCCACTGTAATCGTGATGAATAGCTATTAGAGATGGTACACCACGTCCTTCAGTATACTGAGAGCGTACGGTGTGACCAGGCCCTTTTGGTGCTACCATTGCTACATCTACAAAATCAGGGGCAACTATTTGGTTGTAATGGATGTTAAAGCCATGTGCAAATAGTAATATATTACCCTCTTCAAGATTTTGCTCTATACTTTCCTTGTAAATATCTGCTTGAACTTGATCCGGAGCAAGAATCATAATAACATCTCCGTTTTTTACTGCCTCAGAAGTATCTAAAACTGTAAGCCCTGCCTCTTGTGCCTTTTGACGGCTTTTTGATTCGGGTCTTAACCCCACCACAACCTTAACTCCACTATCTTTCAAGTTTAGAGCATGAGCATGTCCTTGGCTACCATAGCCTATAATTGCTACAGTTTTATTTTCCAAGAGTTTTAGCTCACAATCACTGTCATAATACATCTTTGCCATTTGTATCCTCCTCTTTAATCTTCAATATCATTAATTATGCAATCTTTGCCACGTTCTAAAGATATTAAACCTGTCCGAACATCTTCAATTATTCCGAAAGGTCTAAGCATCTGTTGTATTGCAGCAACCTTTTTTATGCTGCCAGAAGTCTCAATTGTAAGTGTCGTTTCAGATATATCAATTATATTTGCTCGAAATACTTCAGCTATCTGCATAATTTCCGAGCGGACTGATGTATCTGCATTCACTTTAAATAATGCCAATTCACGATGAACTGAATCATCAACATTAAGCCGCTTTATCTTCAATACATCTATAAGTTTACTTAGTTGTTTTTGTACCTGCTCAACAGTATTTTCATCTCCTTCTACAACTATTGTCATTCGTGAGATGGTTGGATCATCTGTAACTCCAACGGCAAGACTATCGATATTAAACCCCCTGCGGCTAAAAAGCCCCGATACTCTCGACAAAACGCCTGCATGGTTATTTACTAAAACCGAAAGAATATTTTTCATACAGGATACCTCCAATTCTTAGTTTATGTTAACTATCTACCAAAAGTCTACCCTACTCTAATATAGCGCCCCTGTCTGCTGAGGATACTAGTTTTGAATAACGCGCTAAATACCCATTTTTAATTCTTGGCTCAGGAGCTTTCCAATTATCCATTCTTTCTTCAAGCTGCTGATTTGTCAAATTAACATTAAGTTTCCCGTCCGGAATGTCTATCGTAATAATATCACCATTGTTAATTGCAGCAATAGCTCCACCGTCCATAGCCTCAGGCGATACATGTCCTATTGATGCACCTCTTGATGCTCCGGAAAACCTTCCATCGGTTATCAATGCCACGTCCTTATCTAGCCCCATTCCTGCGATAGCAGATGTAGGTCCTAACATTTCGCGCATTCCGGGTCCACCCTTTGGTCCCTCATACCGAATAACGATTACATCACCCTTGTTTATGTTACCACCATAGATGGCCTCTATGGCCTCATCCTCAGAATTAAATACTTGAGCTGGACCTGAGTGTCTTAGCATTTCCTTAGCAACTGCAGAACGTTTTACAACTGCACCGTTTGGTGCTATATTACCTTTTAAAACTGCTATTCCGCCTGTTTTGCTGTACGGGTCATCTATCGCTCTTATTACATCAGTATCCTTCACCACTACATTTTCAACATTTTCTGCCACCGTTTTGCCTGTAACGGTGATAAGCTCTAAATGTAATAAATCCTTCTTTGTTAACTCCTTCATAACAGCTTGTACACCACCGGCCATGTATAAGTCCTGAACATGGTAAGGACCGCTTGGTGCAAGTTTGCAAAGGTTTGGCACTCGTGCACTAATAGTATTAATCATCTCCAAATTCAGCTCTACTCCTGCCTCATGAGCAATTGCAGGTAAATGTAAAACGGAATTTGTAGAACAGCCCAGTGCCATATCAACGGTCAGAGCATTTTGAAATGCTTCTGGAACAAGAATATCTGATGGTTTAATATCATTTTCAATGAGCTGCATTATCTTCATTCCTGCTTGCTTTGCAAGTCTAATTCTTTCGGCATATACCGCTGGTATTGTACCATTGCCAGGAAGCCCCATTCCTAAAACCTCGGTAAGGCAATTCATTGAATTGGCTGTAAACATACCAGAACATGAACCACAGCCAGGACAAGCATTGTTCTCATACTCAGCAACCTCTTGCTCTGTCATTGTTCCAACCTTGAAAGAACCTACTGCTTCAAAAACACTGTTCAAATCAAGCTGCTTTCCATTTTTATTAATAGATAGCATAGGACCACCACTAATGCATATTGACGGTACATCAACCCTCGCGGCAGCCATGAGCATTCCAGGAACTATTTTATCACAATTTGGAATAAATACCATACCATCGAAGCTATGGGCTCTTGCCATTGCCTCGCAGGAATCAGCAATTAACTCCCTGCTTGCAAGAGAATATTTCATACCCTCATGCCCCATTGCGATACCATCACATATGCCAATACACCCGAACTCTACAGGCGTTCCCCCTGCCATGCGAATTCCTGTCTTTACAGCTTCAGCTATCTTATCTAAATGAATATGGCCGGGAACAATTTCATTCACCGAGTTGACCACACCAATTAAGGGTCTTTCAATCTCTTCATCAGTATACCCCATGGCTTTAAAAAGGCTTCTGTGGGGAGCTCTCTCAATACCTTTCTTAATAATATCGCTTCGCATAAGCTCACTTCCTCGTAAAATAATTATTGTTAAAGCATTCTTTACATTTTCAGCTAACAATTATTAATAATTAACTGAATATTAACTCATCTATACCCTTTCCAGGCGGTACAATAGGTAATACTCTTTCGTCTATATCAATTGTAAAATCAATTACTACAGGCACATCCTTTGATGACAGTGCCCTGTCTATTGCTGCTTTGACATCTTGCTTTTTATCAACTCTTATTCCAATAGCACCATATGCTTCAGCCAGCTTTACAAAATCAGGCCCCCTATTCAAAGTGGTTTGCGAATACCTTTTATCATAAAACATAGTCTGCCACTGTCGAACCATTCCCAGCGTTCCATTATTTAATATGGCTATGATAATTGGTAGTTTATAATGGACTGCTGTTGCAAGCTCATTACAATTCATTCTAAAGCTCCCGTCACCTGCAAAGCTAATAACTTTACTGTCCGGCATAGCCATCTGTACACCAATTGCTGCTCCTGTGCCATAGCCCATAGTTCCTAAGCCACCTGAGGTTATAAACTGTCTAGGAAAACTGAAGCTGAAATGCTGCGCTGCCCAAAGCTGGTTTTGACCAACCTCTGTTGCAACATATGCATCTGGAGCCTTTTTGCAAAATTCATTTATAATGTACGACGGATCTAACTTAGCATTATCAGGAAATATTAGTTCATATTCCTCTATCCACTTTATGACTGTTTCAGCCCATTTAGATTGAGAAACCTCTTTAGTATACTTAATAATTCCTGTTAATATTTCATCTATATTTCCTGTAAGTGGATAGTGAACATTAATGTTTTTATTTATTTCAGCAGGATCAGCATCCATATGCAATATTTTAGCATTTGGAGCAAAGCGCTTCAAATCACTTATTACACGATCGCTAAACCTTGCCCCTATATTAATTAATAAATCACATTCCGAAACTACTTTATTTGATACTCTTGAACCATGCATTCCAACAAGACCTGTATACAGCGGATTAGTTCTTGGGATTGAACCCGTTCCCATCAATGTAGTAGCTACAGGTATTTTCAACTTCTCTGACAATTTCGAAACCAAATTTGTTACTTCTGCAATTATTGTTCCGCCACCAGCAATAATAACAGGTTTTTTAGCAGCTTGAATGGCTTTTGCAGATTCTTCTACTTCTTTTTCTGTAAATAGATTTTTAATTGAAAGATTAAGCCTGTTTTTGCCATCAAAGGGTTCAAACTCAGCTTTATTTGCTGTAACATCTTTGCAAATATCTACTAATACTGGACCAGGTCTTCCTGTTTTTGCAATCTCAAAAGCCATACGCATGGTTTCAGCAACCTTGTCTACATCAGTAACTAGAAAATTGTGCTTAGTGATGGGCTCCGTTATCCCTGTAATATCAACCTCTTGAAAAGAATCTCTTCCTATCAGGTTTGAAGTTACCTGACCTGTAATTGCAACAAGAGGTACTGAATCCATATATGCAGTTGCAATTCCTGTTACTAGATTAGTTGCTCCAGGACCTGATGTTGCAATGCATACTCCAACATTACCAGATGCTCTTGCATAACCATCTGCTGCATGAGAAGCACCTTGTTCATGAGATGTTAAAACATGCTTTATACCTTCACCTTTTTTGTACAGTGAATCATATATATTTAGGACTGCACCCCCGGGATATCCAAAAACCGTATCTACATTTTGCTCCTTTAAGCACTCTATAACAATGTCTGCGCCAGTTAGTTTCACACGCTCACTTCCTTTCACTTATGAATAAAATTAAATTCTACTAACAACTGCATCTCCCATTTCATCACAACCAATAATTTTTGCATTTTCAGTTGCTATATCTATCGTCATAAATCCGTCTTCAAGCACTTTTAATACTGCTTTTTCAATGGCCTTTGATTCATTTTCCATATTAAATGAATATTTTAGCATCATAGCAACAGATAAAATTGTTGCAAGCGGATTTGCTTTATTTTGGCCTGCTATATCAGGAGCTGAGCCGTGCACAGGCTCATAAAGACCTACACCTGAACTATCTAAGCTTGCAGAAGGTAGCATACCTATGGAACCGGTAAGCATAGAGGCCTCATCGGACAAAATGTCTCCGAACATATTACCTGTAACTATAATATCAAACTGTTCAGGGTGTATTACAAGCTGCATTGCAGCATTATCAACGTACATATGGTTTAATTCGACGTCGGGATATTGCTTTGAAACCTCTATTACTATTTCTCTCCAAAAGCGTGAAACCTCAAGGATATTAGCTTTATCAACTGAAGTTACTTTGTTTTTTCTCGTCCTTGCTGTTTCAAATGCAAGATGTACTATACGCTCAATTTCGGACTTTTTGTATGTCATTGTGTCATATGCAGCAGTTTCTCCATCTTTTATGGTTCTGTTTCTATCACCAAAATAGATGCCACCCGTTAGCTCACGCAAGACTAATATATCTAAGCCATCGCCAATTACCCTATCTTTAAGTGGACTTGCATCTTTAAGTGGAGCAAATATTTTTGCTGGTCGAAAGTTTGCAAATACACCAAGCCCGGAACGTATTCCTAAAAGGCCTGCTTCTGGACGTTTGTTTAATGGTAGACTATCCCATTTG
>DASRMZ010000078.1:0-2497 GCA_035647675.1 Thermoclostridium sp.
GGGACGATACAACTAAAATATTTAAAACAAAAACAATATCTAGTTCTGATTTAACTGATAATTCTAGTATAGTAAAAACAAGTGGAATACAAACTATTGAAGGTGTAAAAACATTCAGTGATACGATTATTGGCTCAATAAATGGCAATGCAGATACAGCAACACTTGCAACACAGGCACTTGCGATTAAACCTCTTGGTAATTCTATAAGACTGCCAGCTACACCAACATCGGTAACAAAAATAATCAAGATAGCAACCGTTAACTGGGCTTACGCTGGGTCAATTAATATAATTTGCAGTGGAAAAGGTGTTGACGATGGGGTAAAAGTAAGTTTTCAAGTACAGCAAAATTCTTCGTCTGGACTAAGAGTAATGTATGGTAAATATAGTACTACTTATGGTATAAAAAAGATTATAGTTACTAGCGATACAGGGGCATGGGACTCGAACAAAAACATATATGCAGTAATAGTAACATTAGCGAATAGAGACTTCTATACAACACTTGGTGTCGTTGAAACAAATAGAGGAACATTTACTCCATCTGTGACCGAAGTTTCAAGTGTAGAGGGTACAGTTGCAGACAGCTTACCACTAGATTACTATCGAGGAGATATATCATCCTATCAACATGAATTTACAAAAAATATTATTGGTAATCTTACTGGTAACGTAACTGGTACTTCTGATAAGTGGAAAACTGCTCGAAACATACGTATCTCAGATGCCGACGGAACGAACACTGGAACAGCAGTTTCCGTTGATGGAAGTGAAAATGAAACTCTAAAACTGCCAGCTACGATTAAAGCATCCCTAGCAGGTAACGCTGGTACTGCAACTAGTACTATAGAAAAATATATGCACATTTCTTTTGACGATGTAGAAATATGTTTAAATAATTTAATTAATAACACATATAACTCTTTATTTGAAGAACCATTTTTTGCTTTTCTTAAAACTTTACATGACACGTATGATGCAAAATTTTCATTGTATGTATTTTTAAATACGTGGGTTTTAATGCCATTAACATATGCTCAAGAATTTACGCTTAATAGCAACTGGCTTAAAATAGGATTACATTCTACATCTTCATCAGGAACATATAAAGAAAAAACAAGAACAGAAGGAATGCAAGACTGGAATACATTTGTAAATGCAACACTTGAGGTATGCGGAAGTGCAGATTGCATAGACAGATGTCCAAGACTTAATTATTTTGAAGGCTCACCAAACGCTATTGCAGGGATGCAATTTGCTAATTATGGAGTGGTTGGATTATTGTCTGCGGACGATGACCGTCCTGCAAATTATTTTCTATCAAAAGCACAAAGAGAATATCTTTATAACAAAGACAGCCTAACAGATGAATACACAAACATAGTTTTTATACGTACTGATATGAGAGGCGATTGGTTTAATCCTTCATTTTCAACAACTTATAATTACCATATACCAACACAAAACACTGTCTATGAAGAACTAGAATATAGATATACACAGAACGAGTTTTTAGAAACAAATAATAGCCTTATATGGTTTACGCACGAATGGCAAATTTATAACGGAGCTACTATTAATTCTTATGGTCAGTGGGTAATTGATGCTTGTAAGTTTTCGAAAGATTACAGGATACCCTGTTCTTACCCTCAATTATATATAAGATATAAAGAAAATAGTGTTCTTAAAGAAAACAACGCTGTTGCCTTGAGAACTACAAATCCATTAACATCTTTAGAATTTAGCTTGTATAAAACTTATGTATATAAACCAACATGCGCAGCATGGATGGTTTTTAAAAAAGATTTATCACAGGCAGGCGCAATCGCAATCGGGACTGGCTCATATATAGAGCCAGCAACAGGAAGATCCGCATCTGAGAATATTATAGATGCTGGGATTGGAGGTAAAACCGTAACTATTGTACAAAATATTCCTGGAGTGACACTTTATATGTCAATTGTAGAATATTTTGACGACAATATAATTACGCCGCAATCAGTAAATCGAAAAGGTCAAACATCAATTGAATGGATAAGTTCAAGTGTAATATTACAAGCTGATACAAGATATATTAGCATAGCGTTTAAACGTGATGATGCGGAAAGTAGTTTTACTGCAGATGAACTTCTCATATTACCAACTTGTTTTAGTATAACGTAATTTACGAACGGTACTTGATAGAGAATTTGCCGTGATGAAGATTGACAAATTAGAGTTGTTGTGATAAGGGGGTAACTAGATGGAAAACGAAGCCTTAAAAAAGAAATAGAGCGAAGGAGCAACAATGGAACAATGCACGGCACACGGCTTGGTGATAGAAACTGTACAAGAACTACAAGAAAACCAAAAAGGATTTTAATTTATGAAGAAATCGAAGAAGAATTATTGGGAAAACTCAAACATTTATTTATAAAAATATTATTAGATAAAACTCCTGAAAATGAAGTTTTAGTTGAACAAAAAGATTATAAAAATTATATTTTAATTTTAAA
>DASRMZ010000079.1:0-2287 GCA_035647675.1 Thermoclostridium sp.
TATTAAAACTCAATGTCTATAATATGTTGTAATAGATGCCATATCATTTAACAACTAACCCATTATTTGGATACATCTAAAGACTCGTAACTTCCTCCTAAATACATACCTGTCTCTACATCATATATCCCTGTAGATAAGCAATTTTTAATAAACCCAAAACGTGGATGCTCAAAGCCATCTTTATAATGTACTTGAGCTACTAGAACTAATCTGTTATTATCAATTTCAGTTGAACCGGAGTCTATAAACTTATCTATATATTCCCCATAAGCCATATATTCAG
Organism: Thermoclostridium sp.; assembly: GCA_035647675.1. Classification (GTDB taxonomy): domain Bacteria; phylum Bacillota; class Clostridia; order DSM-8532; family DSM-8532; genus Thermoclostridium. Next base: position 287 of record DASRMZ010000079.1, read on the forward strand.
CTTTTCTTAAAACAGCATTGTTATCTCTTAAATAATCTTCATCAATAATACTACTTTCATTTACCTTATATAAATTTTTGCCACCCATCAGTGTATCGATATTAGCTTCCAAGACTGGCTCAGGTGTCATATTTAACTCAGCACTATCAGCATACATTTCTTCTGAATTATCCACTGCTCCAAAGTTTACTACTCCTGCGTTTTTAACACTAGCACTGATTTTTGAACTATTAATACCAGTATAGGCAGGATTCCATGATACGCTTATTCCTGAACCAGAATTATGAAGCGAGCCAGTTGTCCATTTTGAATCCAATGCTTGAATTGTAGTATAGAAATAACCCCCATGGTTTGTAGTAAATTTCTTCCTATACCATAATAATTAGCATAAGCTGTCACACTATTAGTAAATAGAAATGTAAATGCAAATAATAAGACAGCCATCTTTTTCTTCTTAAAAAAGTTCATCATAATAAAAACCTCCTTGTTAAAACACTTGTTCTGTTAACTTAATAATAAAAATGAGACCTGAAACGCCTCTGGTATAATGGAATCATCACAAAACACATTACCTCCCAGAAAGGAGCGTTCAAGTCTCATGACTATTATACCATCTAACGCAGTATGTCCAAGGTGTTTTTCAAAAAATCTTTACCGTTTTGGTAAGGATAAGGAAGGGTTTCAAAAATATCAGTGTAAACGATGTAAACGCCAGTTTGCTCCTGATAATCCACCTTCCAATTCTCGGGCGAGACATCAAAGAAAATATCCTGATTGCCCGATTTGTAGTAAAGCTACTTTTCTTCACCATGACCATACTTATTACTCAAACTTCCGTTGCTGTGATAAAAAATGCAACCACTCTTTTCATGTTCCAAAGTTAATAGATGTAGAACCACCTTCATCTGAATTGGAGCCCCAAAGCTTTTCCTTTAAAGGTATGCGTCATTCTCTCCACACCGTCCTTTGTGCTTTGAATTATTACTTTTGTGGTAATTCAACTACACGCAAGATCTCGCATATTTTATACATGGTTCATCAGATTAAAATTTCTCATGTTACTATCTCAAAGTGGATCAAGCGCTTTGCTCCGGTGTTTAAGAAGATTGCCGCTGACAAGCTTTTAGGGATTAATCTTTGTGATTCAGACGAGTGGCATTTCGATGAAACCTATATAAAAATTTCTGGTAAAGATTATTATCTCTGGCTTGCAATTGATTCTGAAACTAGATTGGTTCTCGATTTTCATCTTTCTCCTAATCGTGATTCATCAGCTGCTCACAGCCTTTTATCAAACTGTAGAAAAAAGTTTGGGCAACCTCGTTCTGCTATAATCTCTGACCGATACTATGCTTATCAACAGCCGGCCTCACTTTTCTTTCCACAAGCAAAACATGTTCGTGTTGAAGACTTTGGCGATGTTGTAAACAACAATGTTATTGAAGCCTTTAATGGGCAATTTAAAGCGTGGTACAAGCCCAAAAGAGGATTTAATTCATACGAGTCTGCCAATCGTCTAATTGCTACATACATCTTCTTTTACAACTTCATTCGGCCACATTTAAGTCTCAATGGCTTAACACCTGCTCAAGTTGCTGGGGCGAAATGTTCGGAAAGAGAACAGCTCTTTTGGTTCTTGGTTGCTTGAGTAATATTCAGATTTCAAGGTTCATTGCGTCCAGCGTTGCGCTAGGACTATTTGTGCTACCTTTATTAAAACTTTTAAGGGTTGCACATCACTTTTTTTCATGTTACTTTGTTCTTAGTAGGTTCCATTAGTAGAATTTTTCTTTTTAAAGTTCTACCAAAGGTCTTTCAGGTCTCATTTCTTCATACTTAGTTAACAGAGCCGATCGAGGGATTATTGGTCTTGCGGTTTTTTATTTGCAGAAACCACTCCGAGGACTACACCCACACCAGCTCCAATGCAGAGCCACAAAACCACGTTTTGCAACAATACACCTAACACAATACCAACAGCCGTGCACAAACCTATAGCTG
>DASRMZ010000080.1:0-8099 GCA_035647675.1 Thermoclostridium sp.
ATATAAATATGTTTGAATTTGGGGTAGTTTTCTAAAAAACAATAACTAATAAGTCCAGATGGGTTATATTGCCTTGTTTTAAATATAAATCATTATCAAGCCTTATTTCTGTCAAGCAACAGATTGGGTGTAATTTCTAAAGTAAAAAGTTAATAAAACATTTGGTTAGTGTGTAATTTTGAAGGCAAGAAAGTTAATGTTTAATAGATTATAACGGATGGAACAAATAATAGTATTAAAAAAAGTTTAAGAATTTGAAAAAAATAGCGTTTGCGCATATAACTCTAAATCCCATCGTTGTATTCACGTTCTACAATTATATCAGTCTATTCTTTTAACCACTAGCCTATAGCTATATGCCATAAATTTGGACATTCCTTGCATACTCTGAAGTTTTTACACTTTATATGATCCGAATCTTTGACTCTATGTTTTGTTCTAAATTCCTCTGATGTGCTATTATCAGGTGTTTTATGACTTATTTATCTAACGACCACACAATCTAAACGGTTATGTTGTGACACCAACATAGCGGTAGATGGCTTCTAGCATTAGATTAACACAAAAGAACCGTCTACTTGTGTTGTTCCCCTTGTGTTACCCTATTAAACTTGAAAAGCGTTGAAAACATAGTGTTTTCAACGCTTTGCTTGGTGACCCACCGGAGATTCGAACTCCGGACGCCTTGATTAAAAGTCAAGTGCTCTACCACCTGAGCTAGTGGGTCATATTTGGCTGGGATGGCAGGACTCGAACCTACGAATGCCAGAGTCAAAGTCTGGTGCCTTCACCAACTTGGCTACATCCCAATATTTTAGTCAGTTCCAGAAGTCGGAAACCGGATAGATATATCTCAGCTTCCGCCCTCTTTTTTCTCTGACTTATAATGGGGTGAATGATGGGATTCGAACCCACGGCCTCCAGAGCCACAATCTGGCGCTCTAACCAACTGAGCTACACCCACCGAAACTTACAAAATACAAGCCTTTCAGGACTTTTGCATGCCCCCCAAAAAAAGACGCAAACATATTTTATGATAGAACACCGCTCTTGTCAAGCAAAAAATACTGGTATTTTATTTATTTCGCTTATTTTCTTGAGATATTATGTGTTTTTAAGGTTACATAATATTCCACTAGTTCACATAACATCACATCCATGCACTTCACAGTAGCTGTCGTTTATCTTTTCTTTTGATAATAAATAAAAATATTATTTTAAATTTCAGGACAAAATCCACTCTCTATACAAAGCTTTGCCCTAGAAGCTGTTTTTTCATCGCCATCAAGTGCACTTTTTATAAAATTAGGATTGGTAATAAAAAACTCTCTCATAAACTCGTCTGGTTCCTTAATATATTTAACTACCATATTATATTGATCCAAGTCTATGTATTTTCTCTCATAAGCCATTTCGAATACATTTTTTTGTATACCGATAAGTGCATGGGATTTAACTTCTAAATTCCCGAGTAATTCACCCCCACCTTGAAGCCTGTCAATAATTACAAAGGAGTTTTCCATTAAACCCTTTACTTTATTTATTGCGGGAATCCAAGCACGTTCATAGCTTGAAGCGGTGGTTATTAAATCTGCAATGTGTAAAACCTTTTTGCCGTTTAAATTAACAAGTTTTTCGGATCTTTGATTTTCAAAAACATATGCATCCGCATCCTTGAAAATGGTTATATGGGGTTTATTCAAAATCTCTGCTACAGGTAGAGAGAAAAACCAGTCCCGCCGTTCACCTCCAGATATATAATCAAAGTCTCCATCGGGTATTGCGTTCGAAATGGAATCGACAAGTGCATCAATGGTTGTTCTGAATATCATATCTTCATTGTAATTTTTCATAACCTGCTCGTGTAAAATACCTGAACACTCTTGCTTTTTTTCTTTTACGCTATCTATAAGCTTTAATAACGAATTTGCCTTTTCTTCACTTCCGTATAGAAAATGTGTATTGATATAATATGGCCCTATTTTCCCCGATGTATACCAAAATGGTTTATTCGAAGGGCAGACCCGGATGGCTTTTGTTTCAAAAATTGATTTTATTAATACATCCTTTATAGAATTCATGCTTTATAACCTCCACCATTTTTAGACCTCTGCTATTTTTCACATCCGCCTAGCTTCTACTCTTTCTCACTAAAATATCTTGCTTTGTACTCTGCAAACCACTGCTGGTTTTCAAGCGTGCTTGACTCTTTATCAAGATGGCTTGCATCTGATTCCATCTGCACTTGAAATTGCCCATTTTCCTCTTTTACAATCGTTACAGCGGTATTATCACACCAGGGGATATTTATTATATCCTTTAACGGTATCCCCTTAAAATAGCATAATAAAACGCGAATTGCAGTACCGTGGGTTACAATGCAAATGTTTTCACTTTGTTCTTTTGAAAGTATATCTTCAATAGCATCAATTAGTCTTTGCTGAAAGCATTCCATGCATTCACCTTCTGGCATTTGGTGAATGTGAGGCTGTGTCTCCCACGTGTCATATTCTTCGGGGAAATGCTTAGCCAAATCTCCCCAGCTCATCCCCTCCCAAAGGCCACCGTTAATCTCTTTTAAGTCTTCACGCGAAATAATGGGAAGATTCTTCTGCCTTGAAATATATTCAGCCGTTTCCATGGTTCTCTTTAATATACTGCTATATATGACATCAATCTTAGTATCCTTTAGCCTCTGCGCTACTTGTTTACCTTGAAGATGACCTTTTTTTGTGATGCTCTCGTCCGTCCAGCCATGAAATTCTCTGATTTTATTACCTACTGCTTCAGCATGTCGGACAATTATAATTTTTTTCATTATTACACCCTTTCCTAATGGAGCATTTTGCAATGTTAATATGTTACACTTCGCTGTACAATATATTTTCGCTATGCACGAAAGCTCACCAGCACATATTGTAAAGCTAATATTAAAAAGGGCTACATCGCAAAAGCCTTTATTAATTGTATTCGAGCAACTTGTTTTGCTAAACTATCAATGCTTCGCTGACTTCTGCAATGCTTTTAAATCCATGATTTTCCATATATTGCACTAGTCCGTCTTTTACTTCAACCCAAACATTAGGGTTTACAAACCCTGCAGTTCCAATCATTATAGCACAGGCACCTGCTAACAAAAACTCAGCGGCATCATCGGCATTACATATGCCACCCATCCCGATTACCGGTATCTTTACCGAATTTGCTACCTGATATACCATCCGAACAGCAACGGGCTTAACAGCAGGACCTGAAAGTCCCCCCGTAATGTTTGCAAGTATTGGTTTTCTTGAATTAATATCTATTGCCATCCCCAAGAGAGTATTTATTAAGCTTACACCCTCAGCTCCAGCATCCTCAGCAGCCTTTGCCATCTCAGTAATATCAGTAACATTTGGGGTCAGCTTAACAATAAGGGGTTTTTTACATACTTTTTTAACGGCAGAGGTTACCTGTGAAATGCCCGATGCAGTGCTACCAAATAAAAGGCACCCTTGCTGTACATTAGGACACGAAACATTAAGCTCTATTGCATCTATATCTGCATCTGATAATATTTCTACCATTGTGCAATATTCTTCAATAGAATTCGCTGCCACATTGGCTATTATCGCTGTATCAAATTGCCTTAAAAAAGGGATTTCTTTCTCAATAAATGCGTGGACACCAGGATTTTGGAGTCCTACACTATTTAGAATCCCAGCAGGGGTTTCGGCTATTCGCGGCGGCGGATTGCCCTTTCTTGGCTCAAGGGTTAAGCCCTTTACAGAAATCCCGCCTAGTTCATTTAAATCAAAATATTCACTGTATTCTCTTCCAAAACCAAATGTCCCCGATGCCGCGATAATCGGGTTTTTTAATTTCAATTCGCCAATATTAACTGATAAATCCAAAAATGAATCCTCCTTAAAATGTAATAGCTTGTAAATTCACATAAGTGAACTTATTATTGGTTAAATTCTTAGTTGACAACACTTTGTACCATACTAAAATACCAAACTACAATACTGAATTTAAAATATAACCTTTTCTGCAGGAAAAACTGGTCCATCCTTACATACATGCTGGTATTCATAGTCATCATTATGCTTTATTTTACACGCACACACAAGACATGCACCTATCCCACAACCCATGCGCTGCTCCATTGAAACTTCACAAAATATATCCCTTTCAATGCAAATTTCAGCAATTGATTTTATCATAGGCGTAGGACCACAGGTGTATACTCTATCGGGTTTTTCCTTTTCAAGTCTTTCTAAAAAGGGTTTAGTAATCAAGCCGTGCACACCATAGCTTCCATCATCTGTAGTTATTGTAATTTGATCCGAAGCTTTTTCATATTCATTTTGAAGAACGATTGAATCCTTTGCTCTAAATCCAAGAAAAGAGGCTTTATACACGTCAACGCTTCTTTCAAGTAAGAAAAGAAGTGGGAATATACCTATACCGCCGCCAACTACCCATACCTTCTCACCTTTTTCAGGGAGAGTAAAACCCTTTCCAAGAGGTCCCATACAATCAAGATAATCACCGCATTTTAGCTGTGACAATATGTCCGTACCTTTCCCCCTAATCATATAAACAATGTCAAATGTGCCCTCCCGTGGGTCAGTCCTTAAAATACTTATAGGTCGCCTTAAAAAGGCATCTAGACCATCACAGCACTTTATATTAACAAATTGACCTGGAACTGCATTTTTTGCAATCTTTTCAGATTTAAGCCTTATAAAAAAAATTTGCTCTGTAAGCATTTCTGTCTTCTCAATCTTAAGGTTATAATTCATAAAGTCTCCTCCGGTAATTAAACTAAAATTTCAAATGCCATTTCATTATGTCTATTGTGATGTAATTCTAACCCCTTAACTTTTCCAAAACATTAGGTACGCTTAATGTATCTAGTTGCATAAAATATTCCCTTTCAAATATCATACCAAGATCATGGGCATCCGATGAAGTAATAAACTGTTTTTGGGAGTATTCGGGGTACTTATTTAAAAATTCTGTTTTTGTTATATATCTAGACAATTCCAAGGTATTGAACTCTAAATCCTCAGGGATTGTGCCTAGGTTTGAAATAATGCTGAAGGATTGCCTATCCACATGAGCGGGTACTGGAACCCCTCCGAGCCCTCTAACTATATCAACACAGCTGTATAAGTCCAAATTCGTTGCTGTTGTCAATAAATTTTCTATTTTCTTAATGGGTCTGTCCTTCGAATCCATAACCCATTGTGTGCCGAATATATTTTCTTTTATTTTTATCGCTACATAATTTTCTTCTAAAATGGATTGCATGGTAATAACACTTTCCAATGATGGAAAATAACAAAGCAAGTGTACTTCCTCGCTAGTCTCAACCTCTATCCCGGGTAAAAATAATACACCCAATTCGCTGGCTGCTTTTGATATTGCTTCTAGATTGCCAGTATGATTGTGATCACATACTGATATTATATCAAGACCTTTAAGCTTGGACATCCCAGCAATGTTGTTAGGTGTCATATCATCACTTGAACAAGGGGAAAGGCAGGAATGAATGTGTAGATCAAGAGCGGCTTTAATCATAGGAAACTCCACTTTTTTGATGATAAAAATTAATACAAATATCATAACTTCTATCTGAAGCTTGAACTATGATAACCTCCTTTTCTTGGGCCCTATTAATGGTAATCTCGTCAATTTCAATTCCTTCAGGAATCACAATGCAACTAGCATTGGCAAGTGACGCAATCGCAATGATGTTTAGATTTGTATGCACAGTAATCCAAAGCTCACCATCTTGAATATTTGCCATTGCCATGCTTAGCAAATCACAAATATAAACCCCCGTGATTTCCCTATTCTTAGACATTTCCGCACAGCTTAATATTTTGTACCCGTTGTACACGGCAAATTCTTTAACTGTCACAGCTTTTCCTCCTTGGATTATTCTTCCTCAGCTTTTGGTTTGGAAATATGTTCAAATACCCTCATCTGATCTGCAAGATCAGATACTTTTTCCCTTAGCTTAACAATACAGTCTGTCTCAACAGCAAGCCCTCTTACTATATCCTCGGCAAGAACTCTGCAGCTTGGCGCACCACAGGCACCGCAATCTAAGCCTGGTAAACCATCATTAATCTCTTCAAGCTTTTGCATCTTCTGCATGGCTTTCATCATATTGTCATCGAGGGTTAATATGGGTTTATATTCCATGTCTTGTGTCCATAATAGGTTCTGGAAATCTGCTGCAGTATTTTCTTTTGAAAAATCATCGTCCGAATGTTTCATATGCAGCTTTAGGTTTGTTTTAGAGATAAATGGATTTACAACAGTTAAAGGTCCACCAAGGCAACCCTCTGTACAGGATAATGCCTCAATAAAGTCTACATCGTTAAGCCTGTCCTCAACTATTTCTTCAAATATATTAATAACATTATGTATTCCGTGAATGGCTAGACATCTATTTTCTTCAAAAGGATGACTTTCCCCTCCCGAGCCTGCCCACCTGATACCGTCAGGTCCTGAAGAGACTAAACTATCTTCAATTTTGTTAGGAATGTTTTTCATTTTCTCAAGAAGCTTAATATGTATGTCTTTCATAGCAAGAACACCGCTTACATAAGATTCTTGCTTCTCATAGGGTGCTTTGACACTGGTAACCTTAGCTGCACATGGAGATATGAAAAATACCCCTATTTTGCTTGCATCTATATTTTTTTCTTTCGCTATTGTGTGCTTTGCAATTCTGGCAGCAACCTCCATGGGAGATTCTATTTTTAATAGATTTGGAATCAAGTTCGGAAACCTAACTTGAACCAAACGAACCACTGCAGGACAAGCAGACGATATGACGGGCTTTTTTACATTTCCTGATTCAATTATTTGCCTAGATGCATCTGATACAATTTCAGCGGCCTTTGAAACTTCAAAAACCCAGTCAAAACCTAATTCTATTAACGCTTGAAGAATTCTTTCCCTTGAATACTTTGGATCAAATTGACCATAGAGCGAAGGTGCTGGTAATGCCACTTTAAACTCATACTCATTTATTTTATCAAATGGATCGGTAACGGCTTTTTTAGCATGGTAAGGACATACCTTGATACATTCACCACAGTCTATGCAACGTTCTTTAGTGATTGTTGCCTTGCCGTTTCTAACTCGGATCGCTTCGGTGGGACAATGTTTTATGCAATTCGTACACCCTTTACACTTTTCTTCATCCAGCGTAACTGAATGGAAGTATTTTGTCATAAAACTTTCCTTCCTTATAAAAATATCACCCGTTCTTTTTGCATATTTTACACCATCAAAATAATGCTATCGTTATATTTACTTTTGTTCCTTTATTAAGCTCACTTTCTAATAAAAAGACATCGGAATTCCTTTTTATATTAGCTAAACCCATACCAGCGCCAAACCCCATTTCTCTAATAGAATCTGGGGCGGTGGAATATCCTTCTACCATAGCTTGCTCAATATCTTCGATTCCTGGACCTTCATCATAAATGAGAATTTGGATTTTATCTTCAAAAATCTCGACAAAAGCTTTACCCCCATTTCCATGTATAACGGCATTAAGCTCTGCCTCGTACATGGCTATGGATGTTCTTTTTATAATGCTAGGAGCTACCCCCAATTGAGTCAATAATTTTCGAACATTACTTGATGCTTCCCCTGCCAGAGCAAAATCATTAGCCGGAATTTCATATTCTTTCCTTAAAATGCTTTTCACTTTAATTACCTGTTCCTACAATACCCGCTTCATATAGTAGTCCACAACATGTAAACATGGTTAGATCAGAAGACGCTAATACAATTCTTTTTTCTTCGGCTAATTCACACATCACCTCAGTAGGTCTTTTTCCACGCACAAAAATAACAACCTGAATGTCCAACATCTCTGCCGTTCTAATAACCTGGGGATTAACAAGCCCTGTAAGAAGTAGAGCGTTCTCTTTGGAAAAAGCCATTACATCACTCATCAAATCAGCACCACATGCAGATTTGATGTCAATACCTACCTCGTCCTCACATGTATGTAATTCTCCTTGAATCAGATTAATAATATCACTTACTATCATACAACACCTCATCTGTAATCTATATATATA
>DASRMZ010000081.1:0-2929 GCA_035647675.1 Thermoclostridium sp.
GTCTTTACTCCACCTTCAGGAATTACAAAATAATAATACCCATTTCTTTTATATATCTTTGTGCCTTCTGCAATTTTCCCCACATAAACTATAGTGCCATTGTCCAGTAATTTAGTACCATCTGCACTCATTTTATGAATAATAATAGGTCCTGCACCTACAGTGCTGTGACCCAAGTATGCATTTCCATCATCGTCCCAGAACGGGCATGGATCCTCCCAACCAGCTACACGCTCAACTTCATAAATTGGGGCCCATGGTCCTGCTGGATTTATCGCTGAGCTCATATACAAACCTTCATCAGGAGTACAAAAGTAAATATAAAAAGTCCCATTATGATACTTTATTGCTGGCGCCCAACTACCTTTTGCATAAGCATTCATAGTATCATAAACTGGATCATGTTTTAGTGAGTCATAAACTCTGCCTATAATAGTCCAGTTCACCAAGTCCTTTGAATGCAATACTGGTATGCCCATGTAGTGAAACTCGGAACACACCATATAGAAGTCGTCGCCAACACGTACAACATCTGGATCAGAATAGTCAGCATTCAATATAGGGTTTTTATAAAAGCCATTCCCAAGATCACCCCACTTGAATTGAACAGGCTTTACTTCTTTTTCAATAAACATAATTCTCCTCCTTGTGTTTTATTATAAATAATAGTTTGCGTCTTAGATGCCCACCACTTGCGTTCCGACCATACAATAAATTATATCACGCAGCTTGTTTTATTACACCAACAGCCCTCTAGATATTACCCTAAACTTCTTATTTAAGATTAATAACAGTTTGTGTACTTCATCATAAAAGCTACTTAGTTGGTATACGAGTTGGTATGCTGCTGGTATACAAAAACACCTGAATCGCCCGTAGTATGCAAATTGGGGAGATTCAGGTGATTATAACAACATATATTAACCCTTTACACTACCTACAACAAGCCCCTTCATAAAATATTTCTGCAAGAAGGGATATACTGCAAGTATCGGTGCTGCAGCCAAAAACACCTGTGCAGCTTTAAACGTACGCTCCGATACTTCTCTCATACCTGCCAATTCTTCCGATGAAGTCTGGTAATTACTTATGTCTGGATTTATAAGAATTGTTCTTAAATATGTCTGCAAAGGCCAATTTTTAGGTCTATTCATATATATCATTCCATCGAACCAGCCATTCCAATGACCAACTAGGACAAACAACGAAATAGTCGCCAATGAAGGAAGTGACAACGGAAGATATATTTTAAACAGTGTAGTCCAATGAGTTGCACCATCTATATAGGCTGCTTCTTCTATCTCTTTTGGAACACCTCTAAAAAAGTTCATTAATAGAATTACGTTAAATATCGGTACAGCTCCAGGAAGAACCAATGCCCATAATGAATCCAGTAGACCTAAAGATTTAACTGTCATAAATGTAGGTATCAATCCGCCGCTAAACATCATTGTAATGATGAAATACCATGCATAAACGTTTCTAGCTCTAAAAGTTTCTTTTTCTTTAGAGAGCGGATATGCAACTGATATTGTCATAATCATATTCACAACGTATCCTAGCATAACCCTGCGTATTGAAACCCAAAATGACCGTATGAATTCACTTTTACTAAGAGCATATTTGTATGATGATAAGGTAAAATCTACTGGCCAAAGCTTTACATATCCTGCCGCAGCTGCAGCACTCGAACTAAATGATACAGCAAGTACGTTAAGTAGCGGAAGTAAACATGCAAATGCAGCGAAAGATAATATTATATAATTAATTACTGCAAATACCTTTTCACCTTTAGTTCTTTTTAGCATTTATAATCCCCCTTCCTTCTAAAATACTCGATAACCGGCGTATTTATATGCAAGTTTGTTTGATATTACTACCAAAACAAATGATATTGCAGACTTAAATAAGCCTATTGCAGCAGACACACTAAATTGTGCCTCTACCATACCTATTCTGTAAACCAATGTGTCAATAATGTCACCCGTACTATAAACAGACGGGCTATACAAGTTAAACACCTGATCAAAACCTGCGTTTAAAACATTACCTAAACTTAAGACCGTCATTAATGTAACAATCGGGAGAATCCCTGGTAATGTTATATGCCATGTTTGTTTCCAGCGCCCAGCTCCATCAACAACTGCAGCCTCATATAGTGTTGGATCTATTGATGTTAATGCAGCAAGGTATACAATGGTATTATATCCAAATTCTTTCCAAGTATTTGTTAGTACAAGAGTATACGGAAACCATTTTGAATTCCCCAAAAAATATATTGAGTCAATTCCAAAAACACCCAAAACTTCATTTACTATACCGCTGGTTGGTGACAAAACATCAATTAAAATTCCACCTAGTATAACCCATGATAGGAAATGAGGAAAATAAATTACGGTTTGTATTGTTCGTTTAAAAGAGTTTTTCCTCACTTCATTTAATAGTAATGCAAAAATTATAGGCACAACCAAAGTTGCAACTATTTTCATAACCGCAATATACACGGTATTCCACATTACATTCCATATGTTAGGCATATTAAAAATGTATCTAAAATTATCTAATCCGATCCAGTCGGAACCCCAAAAACCCTTTGCAGGAACAAACTTTTGGAAAGCCATAACAATTCCGAACATCGGTATATAATGAAAGATAAAAACTAGTATAACACCTGGAATAATCAACATATGAAGCGGCAACTCTCTACGCAATTTATTCTTACCTGCCATTTTATCCCGTCCTTTCTATATTTCTCTCTTCTTTACCTGCATAAACTAAATTTATCTTATATGAAAATTATAAGCGCATTCTGGTATCTAAACAATATTCATATCTTTACTTTCAATTCATATTTTTACTTTCAATTGTTAATAAGGCATTTTTCACAGAACGAATAAAACACTATTTACAGTTGTGCATTTTGCGATGT
>DASRMZ010000082.1:0-4289 GCA_035647675.1 Thermoclostridium sp.
TGAGCAGTTCACTAGTAGTCAGAGCATGGATGGGCTAATGTTACTGTACACTCGCCTCATATTTTGAGATATAGCTATGCACTATAAGGAAAACATTAGCGCAATGCTGTAATGTATTGCCATAAGTGATGCAGATTGTTCAACACTGTGGTATATTACCATAAGTGATACTGATTTTGGTTTATCTACAATATTAGCGAGTCTATATATAAAAACTAGTTGGGTAGGAAGGTTTGAAAAGATGAACAACAAGCAATTAAAGGAATTAGCAGATAAGGTAATTGAAAATATTAGCAAGGTTATTGTAGGAAAAGAAGATGTTATCCGTCAGCTTTTTATATGTCTAATTTGCGGGGGCCATGTATTATTAGAGGATGTGCCCGGTACAGGCAAGACACTACTTGCAAAGACCCTAAGCCGTTCGCTTGATTTACAGTTTAGTAGAGTTCAGTTTACTCCTGATCTGCTACCAACTGATATTACAGGCATTCATTATTACAATCAAAAGCAGGGTGATTTCGTTTTTAGAAATGGTCCTGTATTCACTAACATTTTGCTTGCTGATGAAATAAATAGGGCGACACCAAGAACACAATCCAGTCTTTTGGAATGTATGGAGGAAAAGCAGGTTTCTATAGATGGAAAAACCTACATTCTAAACCTACCCTTTATGGTTATAGCAACTCAAAACCCTGTTGAAACGCTTGGGACATTTCCCTTGCCAGAGGCCCAGTTAGATCGTTTTCTTATGAAATTGTATATGGGTTATCCCAAGACAGAACAAGGAATTGAGATAATGAAAAGATTCCGTTTTGAAAGCCCCTTGCCCAACATTACTCCAGTTGCGGGGGAGAAGGATTTTGAAGGAGTAGAGGATATCTTCAAAAGTACTTTTTTAGGTGAAGATATGTACCTTTACATTATTCGAATTATTGAAGCAACAAGAAAGCATGCTGATGTATTACTTGGAGCAAGTCCGAGAGCAAGTCAGGCTTTACTAAAAACAAGCCAAGTCCTAGCTGCAATAAATGATAGGGATTATGTTACCCCTGATGATGTTAAGGAAATGGCAATACCCGTCCTAGCACATAGAATTGTTGCAAGACATTCGGGCAGTGACGGACGAAAGCCTGTAACTCATTCTATATTAGAGCAGATACTGCAAAGAATTCCTGTCCCAACCGAGGAAAGTCTTAAAGAAAAGACGGGAGTTTAGTAAATGTGGGTATTTAAGCTGATTTTTGCAGCTATTGTTGTGATTTCGATCGAATCGTATTTAACATTGAAATATGGTCTTTCAAAAGTGAAGATTGAAAGAAGCTTTGACACCTTACATGCAAACTTTGGTCAGAGTATTCATTTGATTGAGAAAATTAGTAACGAGAAAATACTTCCTGTGTCGTGGTTAAAGGTAGAATCTAGGATTGATAGTGGTCTTCAGTTCGGTCTTCAAGAAGATTTGAACATACTACAAGACGAATTCCATATAAGTATATTTTCAATGCTTCCATATACACGAATTATCAGAACTCATAATGTAAAATGTATAAAACGTGGTTTCTACCATTTGAAATCTGGGGCATTAACTGCACGTTCAATAACGGGTGCTATGTCTGCAGTCAAAGACGAAACAACCGATGCGAAGCTATACGTTTTTCCAAGAATCTTGGTTATGTCGGAAATGAATTTCCCATCACATAGCTGGCAGGGTGACAATGTAGTAAGACGCTGGATTATGGAGGATCCATTCATCCATGCAGGGATACGGGAATACACCTTGTCAGATCCTATGAAAAACATTAACTGGAAGGCATCAGCGCGCTTTGGAACTCTTCAGGTAAACCAGTATGACCCCACTGCACAGCACAGGCTTATGATTTTACTAAATGTGGATACAAAATTAAATCAATGGACAGTAACCGATGAGCCAGAGCGAGTGGAATACGGGATTTCAGTGGCTGCAACCATTTTTGAACATGCCTTTAAAAACGTAATTGAAGCAGGGTTTGGTTCAAACGGGTTTCTAAAGGATATGGAAAAGCAGCCAATTCGAATAGAACCTGCGATAGGTAGGCATCAAGAAATAAAAATTAAGGAAAACCTTGCACGTATGGTTATTTTAAAAAGTGTTAGTTTCAATACATTACTTGACAGGGAACTGGATAGAAGCCCCAGCAATATAGATTATCTTTTTATAACGGCGGTTATTGATGATGACACAGAGGAGAAGATCCGTCGATTGAAGGGAAAAGGCAATTCAGTTGAAATCCTTAAAATCTAAGCGTTTATTTTGAGAAGTTACTTATTTGGTATTCACTATAACGCAAAAAACAAGGAATTCCCCACCTTATAAATTGCGGGAGTGTATAACGAGGATGGAATAATGAAAAAGCAAGTTTTTTTAAGATGGTTATGGTGCATAATGGAATATTTAATGGTATTTCCACTGGTGGTAATTTTAACGGGGTTTACTCTATCCTATAATGCTACTATTATTTTTGCTGTAACACTTCCCATCCACCTATTTTTCGGTATTATTTTAACTTATATATTGAGAAGGTTTCGAAATGTAATTGCAGTTCTAGTCGGGATTGCTTATGTGACAATTATAAATCTGATTTTCATGTTAACCCTTTCAACAGGTGGAATTGGGGAAGCTATTATCATCGTAGCTGGAGTTTCATTTTTCTATTTTTGGGGTGTAAGAGCAGGTATTGGAGATTCAAAGCCTGTCTTTTCATATTTCGTTGGTCTTGTTATACACATGGTAGCCTTGTTTGTTATCAGCCAATCTGAAGTGCTCAAGCCGTTTTTAGCAATGGCTATAGTAGTTTCAATAGTATATTGTATTATTGGACTTCCGCTGGCAAACAGACGCTTTTTAATTAATGAGACGCAAGCGAAAAACAGTCTTAGCATTGTGCCCGGTACGGTTTTAAGGGGAAACAAGATTGTCGTTGTCATAGCGCTTGTAGGTATCATTATTTTGTCTTTTTGGAATACATTAATGGAAGCATTTCTATATATTTTAGAATCCATAGCATGGGTAATAAACGAAATATTCAATTTTTTCAATTCTTTATTTCCGCCTACGGAGGGTAATGATGGCGCCGGAGGAGGGGGGATGGAGCTACCACCAGTCGGGGAGCAAAACAAAGCTGTAGTTACGTTATTAGATATATTGGCTCTACTATTCTTTGTTTTAATATTGTTTTTGGTCATCCGTTATTTTATTAAGAATTATAAAAGGATATATAAGGCGCTTTACGATCTACTATCCAACTACTTCACACGTATTCAAAAGTGGGGCTCAACAGAGCATGGGTATTTTGATCAAGAGGAGTCATTGCTAAAGACCGAGACCCCTAAAAGAAAGTCATTTATAAAAAAACTATTTAAACGAGAGCCAAAATGGCGGGATATGCAAGATAATAATAGTAGAATAAGGTTTATATATTCAAAGTTTGTTATTGATTATATAAAAAAAGGGTTCAGCTTTAAACTTGCATATACACCTTCTGAAGTTGTAGAACAGACCCAAAATTACGATAAACATGAAGAAAACGATCATACTGTATTGGGTGAAACATACAATGAAGTACGGTATGGGAACAAGAATGTGGATGATGAAACGGTGAGTATTTTAAAGAAGAAATATCTAAAATAGAGCAAAAAATCGGGAACCACATTCCAGTTGTTCTGATGCAGCTCCCAAATGCCGTATAAAACTTTTGCAATGTATTCTTAATAAATGTTAGCTATTCACCTTTATCCACCAAGTCTTTGTATCTACTAATTTGATGGACTTTTCGCAGAAAATCGTGCAGCCACACTTAAATTAGAAACACATAAAGCTATTGATATTTTCCAGATCAGTTCCAAAATACACCCAGTTGAAACCATTCCAACGCCACCCAGCCACCGAACGAGGACCTACAAAAACAAGCCACGCCCAAAATTGCCTACCATTTTCAAGCCATATATATACAAAGCGGAATATGCATGGTCTTATTGCACCGGCATCAACTGCACGGATGGATATGTCTCCATCTCTTTGGGCTGGAACAAATGAGGGTGGAGGACCCTGCGGTGGTCCTTGTTGCCCAGGTGCAGTCGATGGCGGTCCAAATGGCGGAGTACCAGGTCTTCCCGGCGGCCCAAATGGCGGAGCATCAGGGCTTCCCGGTGCCCTAAACGGTGGAACAAAGCGTCTTGGCGTCCCAGGTGATTGTCTGAAAAATCTATCTATTGGAAATTGTGATTGGTATCTGTCATCAGGCATAATGTTC
>DASRMZ010000083.1:0-5485 GCA_035647675.1 Thermoclostridium sp.
AAATAGGTATTGACAAATGTATATTTATACTGTAAATTTATATTTATACATAATATGAACGAATTTACGTATAAATATTCAGACTTAGATATGTATAGTAATTTATGGAAACTTCGACAAAAACAAAAACAGATTTAATAGGGGGAACAAAAAATGAAGAAAATAATTAAACTAACATCTATAGTAACAATTTTAGCAATATGCTTGCTGGCACTAACGGGTTGCGGTTCACAAAGCTCAAAAGTGAAAATAGTCGACATCCCGCTAACGGAAGAGGAATATGCTTTTGGTATAGATAAGAACCAGCCTGAGCTTCTTGAACAAGTAAATGAATTCATAGCTAAGGTTATGTCAGATGGTACATATGACGAAATACTGGATAACTACTTCGGTGATGGTGAACCAAAAGCAGTAGAATCTGCTCAGCTTGATACATCAAAGGATCAGCTTGTTGTTGCAACCAATGCAGCCTTTGAACCCTTTGAGTACATGAAGGGTGACAAATATTACGGTATTGATATGGAACTTGCACAGCTTTTAGCCGATCATCTTGACAAGGAGCTTGTAATTAGCAATATGGAGTTTGACGCTGTTTGCTTGTCAGTAGGGCAGAGTAAAGCTGATGTTGCAATGGCAGGTTTAACAATAAAAGAAGACAGAAAAGAATATGTTATGTTTACCGATAAGTATTATAATGCAGCCCAAAAGATTATTGTTAAGGAATCAGACACATCATTTGACAATTGCAAAACAGTAGCCGATGTTGAGGCTATTCTTTCGGGTTTATCCAGTGATACAAAAATTGGTGTACAAAATGGTACAACAGGTAAGTTCTATGTTGAAGGCGATGAAGATTGGGGATTTACCGGTTATGATGTTGAATGTATAGGTCATAAATCCGGTTCTCTTGCAGTTCAGGACATGATTAATGGTAATCTTGATCTTGTAATTATAGATGAGGCTCCTGCGAAATTTATTTCAGAAGCAATTAATGAATTAAATTAAAGATTTTTAATAATAGTCAGGCGTGGTGATATCCTCGTCTGACTATTAAAGGCTTTTGCGATGTATCATTAATAAGTATTTGATGTATTTAATAAGTAGCATCACAAAATGCTGATTAGTATTGTTGTTAAAATATCAATTCTTAATAGATAAGGAATAATTTAATGGGTAGTTTTTATAGTAAGCTGTTAAAGTTTTGGGAAATTTTTTATGAGCACAATGGCTATGTAAGGGTGATAACTGGTTTAAAAAACACCGTATATATTGCTGTTGTAGGACTTGCCATAGGTATTATTATAGGGACAATAATAGCAATTATTGAGGTGTTTCCTAAGTATAAAAAACTTCCTAAAATTTTGAACGGATTTTGTACTGTATACGTAGGACTATTTAGAGGTTCCCCAGTGGTTGTACAACTTCTAGTTGTATATTATGTGGCTTTGCCTTTGCTTGGGATAAACATGCCCTCCATAGATGTCTGCGTTTTAGTTTTTGGTCTTAATAGTGGGGCGTATGTTTCAGAGATTATGCGTGGCGGAATTATGTCGGTAGATACAGGTCAAATGGAAGCAGGTCGTGCTGTTGGATTAAGTTACAGTGTGACTATGTTAAAGATTGTTGTTCCACAAGCAATAAAAAATATCTTACCTACACTTGGTAACGAATTTATAGCACTTATTAAGGAAACATCGGTTGTTAGTTTTGTGGGTGCAGCCGACTTGTATGTAGCATTTAATTATATAGGGACCAACAGCTATGAATTTATGGTTCCATATCTTGTCATGGCAATGATCTACATAGTAATGGTTATGATTATTGCAGCACTTGTAAAACTAATGGAAAGGAGCCTAAGAAAAAGTGATAGACGTAATTGATTTAAAGAAGAACTATGGTGAGTTAGAAGTTTTAAAAGGTATTACGATTTCTATCAAAGAAGGCGAAAAGATTGCAATTATAGGCCCTTCCGGAAGTGGGAAAAGTACTTTTTTAAGGTGTCTTAATTGCTTGGAGGATCCCACAAAGGGTTCTATTATTTTTGGTGGTGTTGATATTGCTGACATGAAAGTTGACATAAATATACACCGTCGACACATGGGGATGGTTTTTCAACAATTCAATTTATTCAATAATAAAACAGTAATTGGTAATATTATGCTTGCACCTGTACAGATAGCTATTTCTGAATTGAGAAAGAATAAAACTAATAATTTCTTTATCAAGTTAGGCAATTTGTTTAGAAAAAATAAAAAACCGCTTATTAAAATAGAAAATTCGCGTGCAAAAATTAAGGCAGAAGCAAAAGAAAACGCAATGCAGCTGCTTAAAAGAATAGGCATTGAAGAGAAAGCAAATGTATATCCTTCAACACTTTCTGGTGGTCAAAAACAGAGAATAGCCATAATACGTGCACTTGCAATGAATCCAAAGGTTATGCTTTTCGACGAGCCTACCTCAGCCCTTGATCCTGAAATGGTGGGAGAGGTACTTGACCTTATAAAGCAGCTTGCTGACGAGGGTATGACCATGGTTATTGTAACCCACGAAATGGGGTTTGCAAGAGAGGTTGCTACTAAGGTTATGTTTATGGACGAAGGAAAGATAGTTGAACAGAATACTCCAGAGGAACTGTTCACAAATCCCCAAAATTCGAGGACTAAAGCATTTTTATCTAAAGTGTTGTAATATCTTTGATTATATTTATTTATTAATTACTACATATTGAAAATAAATCTTATGAAAAAAATTTATTTTTTAGGTGAATACTTATGAAGTTTTCAAAAAGAAGCAATCAGTTTAGCGAAGGCATTTTCTCTAAGCTTTTAGAAATAAAAAGTGAAAAACTCGCAAATGGTGAACCCGTTATAGATTTAAGTGTTGGAACGCCAAATATTCCTCCTGCAGATCATATTATAAAGACAATCTGCTCTGCTGCTGGGGATAAAAATAGTTATATATATGCAATAAATGATTTGTCAGAATTACTTGAGGCAGTGAGTTTTTGGTATAAAAAAAGGTACAAGGTGGATTTGGATTCCAAAACCGAGGTTTGCTCATTGTTGGGTACGCAGGAAGGCTTTGCTTACCTTTCTATGACAATAGTAGATGAAGGGGACTTGGTGTTGGTACCCGACCCGTGTTACCCTGTATTTGCCGATGGGCCCCGTATGGCAGGGGCTGAGCTTTACTATATGCCTCAGAAGAAAGAAAATAATTACATAGTAAATCTTAAGGATATACCTGAGGAAATTGCAAGAAAAGCAAAATTGATTATAGTATCATATCCTAACAATCCTACAACGGCAGTTGCACCCGATAGCTTTTATAATGAGTTAATAGACTTTGCTAAGACCTATGACATTATCGTGCTTCATGACAATGCTTATAGCGAATTGGTGTTTGATAACAAAAAGTGTGGAAGCTTTCTTTCTTATCCAGGAGCAAAGGATGTTGGTGTAGAGTTTAATTCACTTTCCAAAACTTACGGTCTTGCAGGTGCAAGGGTTGGATTTTGTGTTGGCAACAAGGATGTTGTGTCACGCTTGAAAATATTTAAATCCAATTTAGATTATGGTATGTTTTTACCTATACAAAAGGCAGCAATTGCAGCAATAACGGGTGAGCAGAGCTGTGTAGCCGAAACGAGGCACGCATATGAAAAGCGAAGAGATTTTCTATGTGATGGGTTTAACAGTATAGGATGGAAAATGAAAAAGCCTGAGGCCACCATGTTTGTATGGGCAACCATTCCACCGCAATATGAAAAATCCACAGATTTTGCGATGGATATGATAAAAAAGGCCGGGGTGATGATTACACCTGGAAGTGCTTTCGGACCATCTGGTGAAGGGCATGTTCGAATAGCCTTAGTGCAAGATGAAGAGGTTATCAAAAAAGCAATAGATGCAGTTGATAAAAGTCAAATATTAAAAACAGTCTTCTAAACTAAACAAGCTTGTTATCCAAATCAAGTGCTTTTTTGTTTTTATTGCTGACTAAGTTTATAATTACAAACAATAGCATACACAAGATGGCTATAATTATAGCACTCATTCCAGCAAATATGCCAAATGCGTCGGATAAAGCACCAGTTATAATTGGCATTATAATGGCTCCAACGCCTCCTAACATTAATAATACTCCCATTGCCATAGGATATTCTTTTATAGTTTGACCTGCAACCGACACGGTTGTAGGATATATGCCAGCCATTGAGTAACCTAAACCAGCTATTGCTATGGTTATCACCGCAATATTTTGTGTTGAGAGTAGTAGGATGTAAAAAGCTGATGTTGCAATGCTTGTAATTAAAAGTAATTTGCTTTTTGAAACCCTGTCTCCTAAGTACACACATGTCAACCTACCTGCCAGAATCACAACCCATAGCAATGATGCAAGCATTTGTGCATATTTAGTTGACATGATACCTAAATCTACAAAATATTTTACCATGAACCCATTAATAGTTGATTCAGCACACAGATAAAAGAAGAAGATTGCTACACTCACCCAAAAATATTTATTTTTTAAGAAAACATAACTGATTTTTCCTTTTTTCAATGTTTCTGTAGTATCTTCAAGTTTCATTCGTGAAAATAAAATAATGGAAACTATCGCTAGAACAATAATAACTAATGCAGATATTTTCCAACCAGTATCCCCAGCAATAAGTGTAGAGCCGATAACCAAAAATGGAGCCAATAATGCTCCAACAGCGAATATACTGTGTAGAAAGTTTAGGGCACTTGAACTACTATTAGATACTTCATTTACAACAGCATTGTTGAAGTTTGAAATACTGCCACGGCTTAATCCAGTAAACAAAAATCCTAAGATTAGTATCACGGGGTTACCTGTTAGTATCATAAAGGTGAATCCAACGATTACAAAGGAGCATAGGAAGATGATGGATTTTTTTCTTCCTAAGTAAACGGGAAGTATACCTGCTATAAATCCTGATATTAAGTTTCCTACCTGATGGGCTGATAATAACGCTCCGCTAATAGTATTGTTCAGCCCGTATTCATTGCTTATAAGTGGCAAAAGAGAGCCTAAAATCATTGCATATAATCCGTTAACCGCAAAAACAAAAAAGCAACAGGTTAATATGTATCTACTTTCTTTATCTAAATCAGTATAAAATGATGGTTTTTTCATTACGTCGAATTCCTCCTGTAAATAGAGCATATTGCAATATAAATATTTAAGTTGCGATGTACAATACGCTGATGTTATGAATGAAAGCCTGCCACCGCATGTTGTACAGCTTACTTTTATTAAGGTTACATAACTAAAGCCTAAAACGGCTCAATGACGAACATTATACCACTTTGGCAACAAAATAAGCAAATATGACATGGCTAAAGCCGAAACTCACAAAAAATGCATGTTGCAGTTTACTCCATTAATATTTTATGCACTAACGGAAACGACGCTTCATTTGCAAGAGCTGTATAGTCAAATTCAGGCAAGCCGAAACTCG
>DASRMZ010000084.1:0-7470 GCA_035647675.1 Thermoclostridium sp.
CCCATAGTATCCTCAATGTTTATTCCATCACCGAAAACGCTTTGATCTCTAAAGTATCCATCTTCTTTTTCAGCATTTAAGTACATGGCTTTGAGTGTTTCGTTCTCTTCAAGATTCAATGCAAATGGATCATCCTTTGCATATTTGCTTCCATGCGCTCTATTATAGAACTGGGTAACACCTCTATTTTCAGCATTTTCTCTTCCATAGAACCTTAAATCTCCCATAGAAAATACTGTTTTTGGCTGAGTTCCAAGCCAGAAATTCACTAGGTCAAAATGGTGAGTTGATTTATGAACTAAAAGCCCCCCACCATCCCCAAAAACACTTTGATCCCTAAAATAACCGTCCTCTTTTTCAGCATCAAGGTACATGGCTTTGAGTTTTTCGTTTTCCTCAAGATCCAATGCAAATGGATCATTTTTTGCAATTTTGCTTCCATGTGCCCTATTATAGAACTTGGTAACTCCTCTATTTTCAGCGTTTTCTCTGCCATAGAATCTTAAATCACCCATACTAAACACAGTTTTGGGCTGAGTTCCGAGCCAGAAATTCACTAGGTCAAAATGGTGAGTTGATTTATGGACTAAAAGTCCTCCACTGTTTCTCTTGTCCCTGTGCCAACGTCTGAAATAATCGGCACCATGCTTTGTGTTTAATA
Organism: Thermoclostridium sp.; assembly: GCA_035647675.1. Lineage (GTDB taxonomy): Bacteria > Bacillota > Clostridia > DSM-8532 > DSM-8532 > Thermoclostridium. The sequence continues at coordinate 662 of DASRMZ010000084.1, forward strand.
GCCATTCAAAGTGAACAGAAAACACATCACCTATTGCTCCATTCATGATTAGCTCTCTGATCTTTGTATTGTGAGGAGCATAACGGTAGTTAAATGTAACCCTTAGGTTGCGTCCTGTCCTTTTTATTGCATCAAGTATATATTGTGCCTTCTCAGCATCAGTGGTCATAGGCTTCTCGCTGATTACATCACAACCAAGTTCCATAGCTCTTACAATATATTTGTGATGTGTCCTATCAATACTCGTTACAAGAACATAATCTGGCTTTTCCTTTTTGATCATCTCGTCGAATAAATCCACTGAATATGTTGGAACGGGTGCAATGTTATACTCTTCCTTCAACACTTTGTTAGCATAGTCCATACGGGTTTGGTTTATGTCACAAAAAGCCACTAATTCAGATGTGTCTTTATAATCCGAAGCTATTGCTTCATAGAAGAAGCGAGCTCTTCCACCTAAACCAATCTGTGCATATTTTTTTCTTACTGCCATATTCCTTTCCCTCCAGTTATCTTATTAAGTTAATTATAATAATAAAAACAACAAATTTCAGTACATATATTATCTAAAACGTCCCTTTTCTACATATCTTGCTCTTTGTATTGTATTTATCCCCTTAACTATTGCTCCATCCCCTCTATAGTGTTTTTCGAAGTTATATAGCTACTGCTCATCGGAAACATGAAAAGTAGGTATTGTGGTATGCATAGAGGAGCCATCACTTAATTTCAAAGCTAATAGTTATTATAAGGTTACTTCACAAATGCCTTTTATGTTAAATGTCTTGTTACAGACAGAATCTTATGAATGTTTTAATACATTCACTTCCTTAATCGGCTTGATTATAGTATGCCCTTGTAAACTCTTTTATAGCAGCATTACCACCTGCATTCTTCCAACCTTCTATAGCTCTTTCCCAGCCTTTTTCATCAATGTCTCCCATGATAAACTTAAACTGTGCTTCACTGATAATGTTTAGTAGAGTTGCATAATTAGAGCTATAAGAATTTGACGATAATGGTGCTGTAATATCGAATATCATACCATCACTATCAAAAGTTCGTCTTGCTAAATCTAGTCTTATTGATATATCATCACCAGCAATAATGTATGATTTCATACCACTTGTCCCCAACTGACCAATTGGGCTTACTTCCGTGTTAAAAACCTCTGGATCCTTAGGTTTTGCATATTTTCCATCTACCAGTTCAAAATGAAGATCGGGTACACCGTTATTTATAAGTATTTGCCCCTGCTGACTTTGAATAACATTAAACACATTCAGTAAATCTATAAGACGTTCCTTTGTTGTTACTGATGTAGTAGGAAAAGCAAATCCTCCTGAAACACCTGTTTCAGCTGCAATCCTCTCAGTATTATCAGGTCCTTTTAGAAATGCAAATTCATATACATCCTCTCTTTTAATTGACGGATCCTCCTTCTGCTTATCCACCAGTACTGGATCCGAAAGACCTGGTAATTTATAGCTGAGCCACAGGCCGGTTTTTTCTTCGTTGACAATATCCGGAACAATTTGTGTTGTCTTTGTAATGGCGAAGTCAGGACTTAACAAGTTCTCTTGAAACATTCGTCTAAGCCATTTCAATGTTTTTAGGTATTCATCCGTCATAAACGAAGGTATTATCTTCTCATCTTTTATACCCCATCTATTAAAGCCTCCAAGTGCAACTACAAGAGCATCTAAACAGTCTATTTCATTATTTACAGTACCAAGGGCAAACCCTATAGTATCTTTTTGAGAGTTTTGATCAAAATCACCCTCCGCAAAGGCTTTGGCCATATCATAAATACCATCAATTGAATCGGGGGCTTCTAACCCTGCTTTCTTTGCCCAATCACTTCTGTATACTATCATTTTTCTTTTTAACGTTCTTTCTCGAGGTAACATATAAAACTTACCATTAACTGCAGTATTTTTAAGAAGTACGGGATTTATTTTACTTAAATGAGAGTATTCTTGCAAAATAGGTGTAAGCTCCCAAAACAATCCAGCATTAACCCCAAATACAAATGTTGAATTTTTCACGTCGGGTACTACAATTACATCAGGCATATTGTTCGAAGACATAAGGACATTAAATTTGTCATTATAAGATACCATAGGTGTCCATTCAACCATGATGTTTGCATTAGCCAGTTTACTTAGCTCCTGTATGACTAAATTATCTTTAGACGGTATTGCCTCTGCATATCCTAAAACTATTTTCATTTCAACAGGATGGGTTTGTTCAAAATTCGCATCATCTGCATTTCCTACGTGTTTAAACTCTCCTGTACATCCCGATATAAAAATAGCAATCATAACTACAATAACAATAATAAAAAACAAGCTACCCTTGTGGCTTCTAATTAACATCTCGTTTAGTTTCGCAACGAAATAAGCTCTAAAACACGTTTTGTAGGAAAGTTACTTTTTAGAAAAAACATTAGAAAGCTTATATTGCGTACTCCTTCCTATTTTCTTAAATTTGTTTTGCACTTCACACTTAGACTATGCAGATTTTTTTTAAATACATTAACGCAAATTGCAATTAAATACCCTAGTATTTCTTCCTCAAAGACTTTAGTCAAACAATGCTAGTGAAATGATTTATAATGCACTTATACATATGATTATACCAAAGGTCGTACCTTCATGCAATTACAGTCTTGCACAAGCCTTTTAACATGTAAGCCTAATAGTTACAGTTCACAGCCTTTGTATTTTGAGATATAGCTGTGCACTAACGGAAACGACGTTTAATATATCCCTATACCATAAAACTAAAAAAGTAAAAATGCCCTGACAGATGTGTTTTAGCACACCTGTCAAAGCATATAATTAATTGTTTTTAGTTATAAAAAACTTCTTAGTTTCCAGCTGCTTTATAGGCTGCTGCATACTCTTCGCAAATTGCTGTTCCACCCTGAGCATACCAGTCTGCTACAACTGCCTTGAAGCCTGCTTCGTCTATTTGCCCAGCTATATATTGGTTTCTAGCGTCTGATATTATCTGGTCAAGCTGAGCACCTTTTTCTGCATATGTATCAGATGTTAGTGGCTCCGCTGGGTTAGCAACGCAGTAAGGAATGTTTTCAAGTAAAACTTCCTTTTGACGTTTTTGTACTGGTTTCATTTCTTCTTGTAATAGTAATCCGTCAACGACGTTTGTCATGAACTGATTGAATCCTTCAATCGGATCCTGTGGGAATGTTCTGCGTGTTAATTCTCCCTTACTATTCAAGTCATAGTGTACGCCCTCAGCACCGAAGTTTAGAAGGTTTTGACCCTCTTTAGTATTGCATATGTCAAGGAAGTTCAGAGCATCTTTCATATCCTGTTCCTTAGGAGCTCCATCCCTGCTTATTGCTACAAATCCTGCATGTCCAGATGTAGGTTGTATCTTCTTACCATTTGGACCTGCTGGCATTCCCATAACCCATACTATATCGTCGCCCATCTCCAATTCTTCGGTGAATTTTTTCTGGTAACGCCATGCTTGGTCACTTACGTCAATGTGAACGCCCGCTTTGCTATTTTGGAAATCCTTAGTCCATTCAGAGGTTTCCATTGCAGCATAATCCTTGTTTATCAAGCCATTATCATACATCTTTTTCATATATCTCATAGAATCCATATATTCTTCAGTGTCGAAATATGGTATGAATGAGCCATTGCCTTCTACGCCCCACTTATTTGGTGCCCCAAATGCTACGGCTACCTGGTCAAGAGGTCCAAACCATTTACACCAAGTCATTGCATAGGTATCGTCTACACCATTTTGATCAGGATCATTGTGGGTAAATGCATACATTACATCATAAAGTTCGTCCATTGTTTTCGGCTCTTCGAGTCCTACATTTTCTAACCAATCTTTTCTATAGGAGATACCGTTTCTTCCAAGATCCCTTGCTCTGTACATACCAAAAATTCTACCGTCGATTGAAATATTGTTCATAACAATTTCATTTGCTTTTGCAAGGTTTGGATAATTCTTATAGTAGTCGGTAATATCCCAGAAAGCACCTGCACGGCAATAACTGATAACACTTGGAGTCTTGCCTGTTATGGCTACTAATGCAGGAAGATTTCCAGCTGCCATTCTTGTATTTAGCTGATCCTCGTAACTGGAGTTCAATAGAAACTGTAATGAAACGTTATAGCCTGTTAGTTCCTCTAGAGCTTTAATTGCTGGTTCATCATCCTCAATAGGAGTACCTGAAAACGTAATAGCTAGAATACTAATGTCTTTTGGTCCCTCAGGAACTGGGTCAACCTCCACTGGTTCTTTGTCCTTCTGAGCAGCTTTAGTTGGTCGGGTGCTTGTTCCACTTGTACCCGAATCCGGAACAGTACAAGCCGCCAAAGCAAGTATTAATGCCAAAATGATACATAGAGCACTTAGTTTTTTCATTTTTTCAACCCTTTCTTTTATATTTTATCTTTACAGCGCTGTAGAGTTTTACAGCACTGCTAAAACCATTTAACCCTTTATTGCACCAATCATTATTCCCTTGACAAAATGCTTCTGCAAAAACGGGTATACAAGTAAAATAGGAAGAGTACCAAATATAATAACTGCATTCTTTGACCCTTCAAGCGGTGGCTGTGTAAACGCCTCATCCAAAGTGGCACCATCAATATTACCCGCTGCCATAAGTACAATCTGCCTCAATACAAGCTGTAATGGCCATTTTTTGTTATCAGTCGTGTATAACAAAGAACTCCTATAATCATTCCAATATCCTACAGCATAAAAAAGAGTGAATGTTGCAATTACGGGCATTGATAGTGGCAGTACAATTCTGGCGAATGTGCCCAGCGCATTACACCCATCAACTCTCGCTGAGTCCTCCATTTCTTGCGGAATCTCCTGAAAGAAATTTTTAATTACAAGTAAATTCCACGTACTAATAGCTCCTGGCAGTACAAGCGCCCAAAAAGTATCTATGAAGCCCAAACTTTTTATTACCAAGAACGAAGGTATCATTCCTCCTCCAAAAACCAAAGTGAACGAAACCATGCCAAGTAGTACATTTCTGCCCAATAGATTTTTTTTGGAAAGAGGGTATGCCATTGTCAATGTAAAGAGCATAGCCACCGCAGAGCCTGTAATCGTCACAAATACTGAGATCATAAACGCCCGTGGCAAGGTGGAAGATGAAAATATGTATTCATATGCACCCAAAAATATTTTCCTAGGAATAATAAAGAATGGTCTTTCCAGTATTTCCTTTTCTGTAGAAAAAGAGCATGCAAGAACGTATAAAAAGGGAAGTACAGTTGCACCAGCAAAAGCCCCTAAAAATATATAGTTCAAAGTATCAAATACTCTTGAAGCAAAAGACCTTTTCATTTTCATTAATAATCACCTTTTTCTATCTTGATTTAAGCATTTAGCAATGTCACACATATACTAGCTGATAACTAAAACAACCCAGCTTCTCCAACCTTTTTCGCAAAATAATTGGCGGAATAAATAAGAACAATTCCAATTAAGCCTTTAAACAGACCAACTGCCGTTGAGTAGCTAAATGCGCCTCGCGTAATACCTATCGTATATACATAAACATCAAAAACTTCTGATACTTTTCTGTTCAACGAATTGCTCATAAGGAAAATCTGGTCAAAACCATTATCAAGAATGTGCCCCATCCTCAATATAAGTAAGGTTATAACAGTACTCTTAATTGACGGTAGCGTTATATGCCATAGCTGCTTGAACCTATTTGCTCCATCAATAACAGCGGCTTCATATAACTGAGGGTCAACACCTGATAATGCTGCCAAATAAATAATAGTTCCAAAGCCCGTCTCTTTCCAAATTGTTTGACCTATTATCATCCCTCTAAAGGCCTTATCACTTGTAAGAAACGGAATTGCATTATTACCCATTTGAACAATGTATTTGTTCATAACACCTTGGGAGTTAAACAACGAGTATGTAAGGCTTGCTACAATAACCCAAGATATGAAATGTGGTATGTAAACAAGAGTCTGTATTGATCTTTTATACCATTGACTCCGTATTTCATTAAGAAGCAGCGCCATTATTACCGGTGCTGGGAAACCAAAAATCAAATTGTAAGATGAAATAAGTAATGTGTTTGATAATAGTCGTGTAAAATCAGGATTGGTAAAAAAATCAATAAAATGCTTAAGTCCAACCCATGGACTATCAAGGAAACCAAGATATGCATTGTAATCTTGGAATGCTATGAGTACCCCCCACATCGGTAAATATTTAAATACGATAAAGTGCAATACTCCAGGAATTAGCAATATGTATAGCCATACGTCTTTTTTTACCGTCATAACATTAAAACTGCGTCTGGCTTTTCTTAAGGCTATTCTATCTGTACTTCTTTGTGTTGATGCCCGATTCAAATGTATCCCCTCCCAAGACTTACTTAGCATTTTGCAATGCACCTACAATAACTATTCTATTAATGATTACTACTAAATCCAATAGTCAGCTTAGACACTAAATGTAATAGTGAAGAAAATGAGGGTACACTGATTTATGAAACACCTTAGTTTAGGGCGTTTGGGCAATTAATTGACTGAAAATTGCAAAGAATAGTCATTATAGCGACAAATAAAAAAATGAATTGCAGGAATGATCTGTAATCTTTTATGTAAGCGTAGAAGAGTATTTTATCTCATATGTAGTAATACTACACCAACTCTTTGCTTTTTTTTCTATACCTCCCTGGGGTTGTGCCGGTATATTTTTTAAAAAAACGAATAAAGTTCTCAGAATTATTGTATCTTAATTTTAATGCAATGTCAGATATTTTTATATTA
>DASRMZ010000085.1:0-3808 GCA_035647675.1 Thermoclostridium sp.
GAACAAGTATGTCAATCGGGTTATAATAGCCTTAAAATCAAGAACAGTAAAACATAATGGCTTTTGCGATGTACCCTTAAAAAAGCAACATCGCAAAATGTTCAATATAAGCATGAAGCTATGCGAAAAACAACAGTATTGTCAAAGCAATGACTACAGATAAAAAATAGGAAAAGGAGCAACAATATGAGTAATCAACAAGTTAATATTGGAATAATTGGATTGGGAACGGTTGGGACTGGTGTGGCAAGGGTGTTGCTTCAGCAAAGGGAACTATTAAAAACACGTACACAGGTCATGTTCAACTTGAAGGCAATATCAGAGCTCGACTGGGATAAGGAGCGTGATATTGATCTGTCAACCGTGAAATGTACAACCGACGCTCAAGAACTAATAGATGATTCGGTTATAGATGTGATTGTGGAAACCATTGGTGGTTATGAGCCAGCATTTACCTTTGTTAGTAGGGCGCTACAAAACGGCAAGCATGTGGTGACTGCAAATAAGGCATTGATTGCAACTCGAGGCAGCGAGCTTTTTAAAATTGCCCAGGAAAATGATGTAAAGCTTTTATTTGAAGCCAGCGTTGGCGGCGGAATTCCCATTATTAAGGGTCTTCGTGAGGGGCTTATTGCAAATAAAATTGAAAGAATGTATGGTATTTTGAATGGAACCTCAAATTATATTTTAACGAAGATGCATAAGGATGATCTGGAGTTTTCAGAAGCACTGAAAGGTGCCCAGGAGAGTGGATTTGCGGAAGCCGATCCTACCCTTGATATTAGTGGTGGAGATGCGGCACACAAGCTGACCATTTTAAGCTCCATTGCCTCCAACAGCTTTGTATCCTACGAGAATTTATATATAGAAGGAATAACTGGGATATCCAAAGTAGACATAAACTTTGCAAAATCTCTGGGTTACACTATTAAGCTTTTGGCAGTTTACCGCACATTTAATGGTGGACTTGATTTAAGGGTGCATCCTACGCTTGTAGAGAATAATCACCTACTTGCTGCGGTGAGTAATGAAATGAATGCTATTCTTGTTAGGGGAGATTTTGTAGGCAATACAATGTTCTATGGTCCTGGAGCGGGCGAAAGACCGACAGCCAGTGCTATAGTCAGTGATATTGTGGATCTGTCACACGACCTGTTGTTGAAGAACGAGAAATATAAAACCCAATCAATTAATACAACTATGGATGCTAATCTCATCCCCATTGAAGAGATTACCAATCGGTTTTACCTACGCTTTTTCACCAAAGATATACCCGGTGTTCTAACGAAAATATCAGGTGTTTTGGCTGAACATGGAATATCCATATCTTCTATGGTTCAATTGGAAACACATGAAAAGGATAATTATGTACCTATTGTGCTTTTGACTCATGAAGCTTTAGAGAAATCCATGAAGCGGGCTCTTGAGAAGATTGTAAAATTTGAATTTGTGAAGGAAGATTATTTACGCTTAAGAATTTTCTAACTGTTGCCCTTTTTTAAAGACAGATGAGCAGCAGAACGGAAATAGAAACACCTATTATATTTATAAATGCTTATGTTAATATTGTAGGTTTATATCAAATAATCAAACTGCCAATACATATGTATTGGCAGTTTAGTTATTTCCGCTTATTTGCTATCCACTCAAGTATGTTCAAATATCCCATTAAACCAATTATAATGAAGATGTAACTTAATATATTAGGAATAAGTAATATAGTTCTTCGCATTTCAAAAATGTCATTATACATATTTATGGAAGATAGGGCAATACCTATGATACAAGCAGAAAGCAGGATAACTCCAGCATAGAAAAAACATAAATACTCTTTCTTAAATGCCTTCATAGATCTTCATCTCCTAATTAAAGTTTATAAAGCATATGCATTACATCGCTGATGTTTCTAAAAATAACGTAGCTATTTTTGTAGAACTTGTTTTACAGCTTCCGTTTAATAAAACTCTTGATTTCCTCAATTAATTCATGACTCCAGAAAGAACCTTCGTGGGGTGCATTTTCAACGCAAATCATTTCAGCGTCATAGTTGTTATCTAATAAGGCATTGAACATATTTTCACTTTCGCTATATGGTACCACAGCATCCGCATCACCTTGCAGTATAAGAATTGGAGGATAGTCTTTATTTTTCTCTATGATCAATAAAGGACTTATTTCTTTCATCAGCTCCTCCTTGCTTGAGAGAGCGCCACCTGCAAGATTATTAAATAGCTCTTTGCCTTCTTCGTTTACAGTATCTATGTATCTGGACAGGGTCAATAAATCTGTAGGTCCAAAACAGTCTACTGCAACTGCAACCTTGTCTGAGTAATCCTTATATTCGTCGGTTTTGTATCTTGGATCATCGCCTGTCAAAGCAACTAGCAAGGATGTATTTCCGCCGGAGGATGTACCCCAAAAACACACACGTTCAGCATCTATTTCATACTCTTCTGAATTTTTTCTAAGGAAGCGGATGGCGGTTTTTGCGTCCTGCAGAAATGCCGAAGCAGGATGACCTTCTAAACAATTGCGATGTGTTATTGTAGCCACAACATACCCCATTTTAGCAAACTGCGCGAGCTGGGGGATTTCATAGTAGACATCTGGAAAGGTCCATGCACTACCTTGCAAAAAAACTATTAATGGTCTTTTTTCATTTCCAACCTTATCCCCAACAGACCACGGTGTGAGTATCTGCATTTTGAGTTCTACTCCTGTGGCGGTTGAAAAAACAACATCGGGAACCATTCTTGCCATACCCTCTAGACTTGGATTATTTTTTAATACTTTTATTTTTTTATCCATATCCTTACTCCTTGCGTTTTATATATTTTACACAGCCTTCCTGTGAATTTTATCCACCTTAAATGATTTACTACATCTGTCGGCGTAACTACTTGCAACAAATGAATCAGGCTTTATTTTGGCATCAATTCCTGAACCCTCAAAATAGCCAACCATTTCCCTTATTAGTTTTCTTGTTTCACCCTTAGTTCCTATATCAATATGAGCCTCAATTTTACAATCAAAATCCTTGTAGTTTTCAGTGTATGCACATAATATGTCAAGCAACTGTTCACTAAGAACGGACAACATCTCATATGTGATGATCGTTTCTTTTGAAATTTTCTCTCTAAGATTGCTGTACCTTTTATTTTCAGTTCTTTTGTGCACACAGCACCATGCACCTTGTCCTAGTCTATGAATGTGTATACCTGTTGCAAAACAAATATAATTTCCCTTAGCCTGTGAGTCAGTACCAACTGCAAGCCGATATTTTTGGTTAGGGTTTTGATCAATAAACTTTTGGATCATCTTTACTACTGTGGTAAAGTTCATATCCTTCTGTGTTGAGTTAAAAAATAACATTTTTCACCAACCTTATGGAACTGTTTAGAGTAAAAATTGAATGTTCGATAAATGCCAATAAGGCTCCTGCCTTAGATTTATTGAGCGTTTTGTGATACCTCATATAAAGAACGATATTAATGTTACATCACAAATGACTTTGTTGTTATCACTTGGAGCATCTAACGTCCCTAATATAGTATGTTAGCACTTCTTGTGCTATAAAAACAAGGGTAAATCAATTTATTTGTTAAAAAATATAAAATTTACACAAATGTAACGTTGTTTCCGTTAGTGCACAGCTATGCCTCAAAACATTAATAGAGTGAACTGTATCCCCCTGTGTACCTCCTTTAGATAGGGGGAGTGTATAAGTTTACTTTTTAGATAAATAAGGGTATAATCAAATTAGAAAAATAAAAGACAAGAGTAGGCTATACCTACCAAAGATACTATG
>DASRMZ010000086.1:0-2386 GCA_035647675.1 Thermoclostridium sp.
CTTGACAGAACTTCTTAAAGAAGCAACAGTCATATAGGAAGAGAGTTAACAAAAACAGCATGCGAAAAGGCAAATAAGGAGGACGTATGAGTGAAAATAATTTAGGATTCAATCTTGATGGAAGATATCGGTTTGTAAAAGTGGAAACCACAAAGCCGCTGAGCACAGAAGAAGTCGTACAGCAAATGTATTTGAATTCAAAAGAAGGACTTGTACCAAAATGGGACGAAATTCTAGATAGCGACACAGTAGAATTAAATACAGAAACTCTGTTTGACGGGTTGTATCAAACGACGATTCCTCTTCCTGTTGATAGTTTTCCTTTTTTGAAAAAAATAACAGCAAACCAAGCAGGAATGTATTGTGTAGCGATTTGCCAAAGAGAAAAGTGGAAGCTGGACTACGAGCATTTTATGGCGGTTTTGAATAATATGGATATGGAAATGTAAGAAGAACTTCAGGATTCGCTAAGACCATAATGTTATGGTTTTAGCGACTGGATGCAGGTGTTTTAAGTTCTCCGGCAAAACATCTGTTATCATCACCGTCTTACCTCTAAGTCAATTATACGGCAACCTTGTTATTTTGTCAAATTCAACCTTGCTTTTTAGTCTGTTTTAACCTTGTTATTTTGTCTATTTCAACCTTGCTATTTTGTTTAGGATAAAAACTTGACACAACAACAAAAGTCCTTCGATAAAGTGTACTGGTTAGCACAAAAGTCGTTCGAGAAAGTGTGGTGATTGATACAAAAGTCGTTGCAGATTGTGTTGTGGCATGGTATAATAAGCCATCATATGTTAAGAGCGAGGTGATTTATCTTGTATCGTAAATCAATTGAGTATTTATGTAACTGGAAAGACAGTAAAAATAGAAAACCGCTTATCATACGAGGTGCAAGGCAGGTAGGTAAAACCTGGCTGATGAAAAAATTTGGGAACACTGCATATCAGGATATGGTCTATATCAATTTTGATAATAACCGCCGTATGAAAGACTTGTTTTCGACCGATCTTGACACAGATCGAATTCTGATTGGGCTTGAACTTTATTCAGGGAAAAAAATTGATCCCAACACCACTTTGCTAGTTTTTGATGAGGTGCAAGAGGTTCCTGCAGCCCTGACTTCGCTCAAATATTTTTATGAAAATGCACCGCAATATCACATTATATGTGCTGGGTCTTTACTGGGCGTTGCGCTTCATGAGGGGACTTCTTTTCCTGTTGGTAAGGTAGCTTTTATGGACTTGTTCCCGCTTTCTTTTACTGAGTTTTTAATGGCGATGGGCAAAGACCAATATGCCGAATTGATTTACAAAGAAGATTTTGAAATGATAAGCACCTTTAAGCATGAGTATATACATTTGCTCAAGCAATATTATTTTGTTGGTGGCATGCCTGAAGCGGTGCTCGCATTTTCCATAAACAGAGACTTTGCTGAGGTTAGGCAGATTCAACAGCGTATTTTAGATGCCTATGAACAGGATTTCTCAAAACATGCACCGTCGGATGTGGTTCCTCGTATCCGTATGTTGTGGAATAGTCTCCCGTCACAACTTGCTAAGGAAAATAAAAAATTCATATACGGCATTATAAGAGAGGGTGCGCGGGCAAAGGATTATGAACTTGCGATGTTGTGGTTGAGTGACTGTGGTCTTATTTATAAGGTGCATAAAGTTACTGCACCAAACGTACCCCTCAAAGCCTATGAAGATTTAAAAGCATTTAAATTATTTATTGTGGATGTTGGCTTACTGTCTTGTATGGTTCGCCTGTCTGCCGATACCCTTCTTGATGGAAATGATTTGTTCAAAGAATTTAAGGGAGCGCTTACAGAGCAATATGTCCTGCAAGAATTAAAAACAATGGAAGATTTACAAATCTCTTACTGGACGAATAATCATGGAAGCGCAGAAATTGATTTTCTAATTGATAACGGCAAAGCAGTCATTCCCATAGAAGTCAAAGCAGAGGTCAACTTACAGGCAAAGAGCCTTAAAAGCTATAAAGAAAAATATAACCCAAAATTATCTGTGCGCACCTCGATGGCAGATTACAAACGGGAGGATTGGCTTCTCAATCTTCCTCTTTATTGCATCGGGGCAATCAAAAATCTAGAGCTAGGGTAGAAAGAACGGGACAGCCTAATATTAGTTACGTATACTTTATATTCATACTTGTGAATACATATTGAGACATTCTTTGCTGCATATATATTGGCTTGACAGTGCATATAAAGTATTGTATTCTTATGTATAGGAATAAGTCATTAGTAGGAGGGCCTATGAGAACAAGTTTAATTATTCCCGAAACACTTATACAAGAAGCTATGGACCTTACTGATATAAAGACAAAAACCGGTGTTGTAAAAATTGCGTTAGAAAAT
>DASRMZ010000087.1:0-4310 GCA_035647675.1 Thermoclostridium sp.
ATAACCCGGAACTTACTATCACAGCGATTCACAACAGAAGGACGGCTTGTACTTCTGGAAAAGAAGTAGGATATGCCGTCAAATTCAAAGATAAAGTCAATTGTGTGATGGTCAATATGATTTATAACATCCTTAGCAGCCTTGGCATAACCATCCCCACCAAAAACAAAGTCTAGTATAAGTAGGAAGGTAGATTTTCCGATAGCATTACTGCCATCAGAGCTGCCAAGGACAACATTAAGCCCAGTGCGGAACGCTTCCGGCTGAGTTTTAAATTTATCGCATATTATTTGTTTTAACATAGCGCAGAACCTCCATACCTTCAGGAATTTCAATCTGTCCAAGTTTATATAAACAATCAAGAGCATCAAGAAAAACACTTATTTCCGACACTTTTGTCCGTGTTGCTTCAAGTAACTCATGGGGAGTCATATCCCGTTCCTCCAGTTTCTCAAGGATAGGTGCGAACAAGGATATTACGCTATCTGAGTAAGAATTAACTTTGCTTGGCATTCTCATTGAATAAATCACACCTCTTTACTAAGTATCCTATTATTATCTCACAAGCATCTTTATGCTTTTGTCCAACCTGCAAAAACAGATTGTCTATTAATAAATTCATTATGTATTCCTGGGGATCTGCAATATCCCCATTACTTTTAACCCCGCCATCAAGCATCAATGAGGCAGATTTCATTAATCCACCAAACATATTAGTATCAAATCCAATTTCCTGCTCAAGACGGCCGCATATTCCATTTACTGTTTTATAAAGACGAGCCATACTTGCGTTAATCTTATCTTTAAGGAATGGCTCATGGATTTTGCGTTCAATTTCTACTAAGTCTTTCATATCAGTGCCTTCTAAACCCTTGGTGTTTTTTATTTTATGTACTTCTCGTAAAACAGACTCAATTTGATTTTGAAATTTAATCCCCGATATCTTATCAAGAAAGGCCTGAGTTGCAGCACATCTTTTTTTACTCTCCAATAAATCTGTTATTTCATCCGCTGACATTTCTGAGACGATAGGGGCACAATCATCCGAACATAATGCAACAGCATTCTCATATTGGTCTCTTTCATTAGAAGGCTGTTTTAAATATACAATTTCATAATTTCCAACAGGTATTTTCCCACGTTTTGGAATGCCAAGTTTTTTGCCACATTTTAAGCAGTTACCGTTTGCTTCTGATAGCAAAGTAACCAGTAGGGAATCCTCCTGTACAGTTGCAGGTTTTAGCAACTTAATTTTATCTACAACATATCCTGCTACATCCTCAGCAAATTCTGTATCGGCCTTACCATTTTTAATATTAGGTAGGGAAAAGCTCGCTGCTTTATCAGCAATTAAATTAATCCCATCAATGCGGGAATTAAATGAAACAATATAGTCGTAATCAATTGACTCTATTGTTTTCTTGCCATATCTGTTTGTTGTTTTTGTAGCGGTATATAGAAAAATACCTGCTAAGAACGAATGAAATAAGAATTCAGTTTGGGCTGCCAATTCCCTTTTGATAATCCCATTGACTAATTCAATTTTTGTATCATCCTCAATGCCATGCATTTTATTTTTAATCATTTCAGGCTTATCATTGGCGATAATATCTTTGAAAGCGAGAATTATTTGCTTTGATAAATTTTCATTTAAAAGTCCGAGGACATGGTCTTTAAAATATAAAGCTACTTCTTGAGGATCAGCGGTACGAGCTGGATCAGTAACATCTTTAGGCAGGTTTTGCTCGCAACGCAATAGTTTGGAGGTAACATCCTCCCGAACCCTGTCGGGGTTTTCCTGTCCGGCAAAGGTGAATTCATAATTTGGGGCAACAGAATGAAGCAGTGCCTCACACAGCTGCTTATTATCAACATTAACTGCCTTGCACGAAACAAGCACAGCCAGGTATGAACCAAAACATAACCTCATGCCGACCCCTCCCTTTCAAGTGAAACGTTGTCTATTTATTGTCCTCGTCGACATAGTCGACAATATCTCCAATATTGCATTTGAGTGCCTTACATATACGCGCCAAAATATCCATGCTGACCGGAAGATCCTTGCCTAACTTCGCCATTGTAGTGCTGGTTATGCCGGTTTCAGCCATCAAATCTTTTTTTATCATCTTTCTATCTATTAATAACTTCCATAGCTTATTGTAGCTAAACGCCATAGTATCGCCTCCAAATGAATGTTGCTCCAAAACAATCTGTCTGGAATATTTTATCATATGACATTGCTAATATCAAGGTAAACTTTATTAACGCTGATATTGGCTTTACAAATTACAATATTGCAATAAAAAACTGAATATTCATTAAAAATTAGCTACTCTCACTCTATGATATAGCTATTCCCGCTCCTCCAAGCTTGTCCCATAAATTAGTAAGCTGTTATTGTGCAAGGCAATAGCAGCTTTTTTATATGCCAAGGTAGCACGAATTTAATCGAAGGGAGGGATATTTGTATGAATGAGATTAGGAACCTTAGCAAAAAGCGTGTTGGAGATGTAAGCGAAGATGAGCGAATGTTCGTGATACAAATTAAAGATTGCATTACTCGAATTAGGGCAAATGCTGACGGAACATTAGAAATTACTCATGAACATGTAAAACCAGCAGTGTAAGTACAATCTCAACATAATGAAATCCGCCAGAACGCAAGACGGCAGTGCGGAATCCTCTGACAAAGGGGGTTCTCCTGCCGTCTTGTTTCATTTTGCGGATTCGGCGGCTCTGGCGGATTTCAAAAATTTGAAATCCAAAGGAGTCGATTTAAATGAAGGAACATAGAAAACTTTCAAAACAACACATAGTAAAAAAGAAGTACCAGATAAGAGTACAAGATGAGCTAGTGCCTGTAACAGAGGAAGTCTATTTGACTTATTACCGTATGAGACGCCGTGAACTTCATCTACAAGAAAAGGATGCAAAACATGGTGTGTTCTTTTATAGTGCCCTGGATACAAGTGAAACTAATGGAGAGGATGCAATCCCTGATTTAATCTCGCCCCGTGTGGAGGATATTGTGGTGGACAAGCTTATGGCTCAGCGTCTTCATGACTGCATAAAGCAGCTTACTGATAAGGAGCAGGAGATAATCGATGGACTGTTCTTTCAAGAAAAGAGCGAATCGATGATGGCTACTGAAATCGGTATATCTCAGCAGCTTGTCAATTACCGAAAGCAGAAAATCCTAATTAAATTAAAAAAACTGCTTAATTTATAATATTTGTAGATCCCCTCACGAAATCAGGTTAATAGTGAGGGGTTTTTTTATTCTCCCAACAGTTCTTTGAAAATTTCATATCTGATGGCATGAATATATTAGCTGATACCTACGAATAAGGTGATGTGGAAATGAAAGGGATTGGCATTGTTACCAGGATTACCATCCTGTTTAGTGCAGGTGGCAGGTATTGATTATGGACAGGTCCAATGTCGTACCCACAGTACATAATCATGTGCAATACTACGCAATATTACATAAAACAACAAATAGTAGCTGCCATTTTGACATTATTGTGCTATAATTATTTAATAACGATCAATTAGGATTTTTATTAGGATATTTGTGCGAATTTATCAAAGTGAGGTGGCTTCTATGCCTGGAACAATACATGAAGTTTGCGACTATCTTGGGGTAAAGCGCCACACGGTCATGCGTTGGATTGATCAGCGCGGTATGCCTGCATCAAAGGTGGGAAAGCTCTGGCGTTTCAAAACCGTTGATATAGACGAATGGATTAAAAAAGGCGGAGCCTCCGATGAGCGGGAGGTTATAAAATGAACAGATTTAAGACTTTAAATGCCCGCAGGCTTTCTGTTGGCGGATTTTCATTTCTCTTTGCCTATATTCTGTCATTTCAGTTTGAAGGGCAGGTGCTGTACAGCCTGCTGGATCTGCGTGGAACAGACGCCGAACGTTACATACTGGCTGCAATTATCGCGCATTTTGCGGGACTTTTTACTTGCGGCCTGTTTGTCAAGTCACAGGCGGCCGCCAAAAGCACGATGCTCGGCGGCATGGGCTTATGCTTAGCCGCCACTGTTCCCTTCTTTTTTCCTCTCTCCACTCTATGGATGGGCGGACTGATTGTGAGCGGATACTTTAGCGGCTGCGCGGTGGCGGCATGGGGATTTTTTCTCAGGGCCTTTACTCCCAAGAACGAGCGCATTAAATCCTGTGCCGACGTTCTGATTTATTCCAATTTGCTGATGATTGCAGTTAACGTGGTGGCCATGAACAGGTCAACCTTTATCGGGCTTGGCTTCTCTGTGCTTTGCCTTGTGATTGGCATGGTCTTCAT
>DASRMZ010000088.1:0-2999 GCA_035647675.1 Thermoclostridium sp.
ACAGGCAAAAGTAAAAGCTAAAGGTCTTGATAATATTGAACCATCTGAACTTGAAGAAATTAAGTGTTGGTCTGAAATAGCAAGTAACCTCGCTAGTTTTGATTATCATTATCACATTACAGAAGAAATGGAAAATTCTGAAAATGAATACGGCGTTGATTATGACGAAAACGGTCCGATGAAAAAAGGTTATCGTGGTAGATCAGCAACTACAGGCCGTTATGTACATAGACCATATATGGAAATGATGCGTGATATGGATATGCCTAATAAAATGTATTATGGCGGTGAAATGCAAAGCCGTGACGGCGAAAACAGAGGCTACAAAGGCGATATGCATACATATCCTGATGGTAGCGTAAGCTATTATGGTGGAGAAAATCAGAAATATATGCGTATGATGGAAGATGCTGACATGAACGGTTATAGACGTGGTTATTCTGATGGCATGAACGCTGGCCGTTCAATGAATAACGAAAGTAATTCTATCTCAAATGCTCGACGTGGTTATGAAGAGGCTAAACAGAAGGGCAACAAAGAAGAGCGTGTAAATAAGCTTAATGAAATGATGACATCAATTAAGGACGAAATCAAGCCAATGTTACCTGAGATGGACGTTTCTGAAAAATCTGTTGTAAGAAACGGACTGCAGACGATTCAGAATATGGTTATGTAATTTCTATCAGGGTAAAATCATGGTCATAAACAATATTGATTGGCTTATTATGTTTGTTCAATCAGGTAGTCCATTTCTTACTAGATCAGATGGCTCAGTAACGCTTGGAATGACTGACGGACGGACAAAAACAATATACTTAGATGATAACTTAAGAGGTTCAATGCTCGATAGAGTTCTAGCACATGAGTTAGTCCACGCTTTTATGTTCTCTTACGATATTCATATTGATATAGAATTTGAGGAGTATATAGCTGACTGGATAAGTCTATTTGGTCGAGATTTGGTCTACCTATTAGATATCTTGATGCAAAAGTTTAGATAATAAAAGCCCACTCCGTTATGGAATGGGCTTTATTTGTTTCATCTGTTGGGGAACGTCTGAAACAACATACAAATTATAGCATTTGATGTAATATAAAGCAAATTATTTCATACTTATCAAGCTTATCATTTCTTCTGTTGGTTTAATTCCTGATTTTTTTATTATACATATTGGCTAATATATACAAAATAAGAACACTATCTTTGTGAAATATGTCAATATATTTTTATTGGCTAATATACTATAATAGCATCATAAGGTACTAAGCAAGGAGGAAACGGTAGCCATTACGAGAAAAAAGGTATCGGAGGCTATCAAAAGACAAGGATAAATACTTAGGGAAATAAACCTTGCATACCGAGATGACACAGCACTTAGTACCTACAAAATATAAAAAAGGAGAACAACATGAGAAGCGAAAAGGAAATCAGAGAAAAATTAGCACAGATACAGGCAGATTTAGAAAGACTTAATGATATGTACGATGATGATGAAATTACAAAAGACGGATTTGAGAAAAGCCACAAAACATTATCCGCTTGGGAATATCATTTGAAATGGGTACTTGGAGAAGAAAATAGATAGAAAGGAGAATGGGAAAATGAATGGTTTCGGACAAAAAATGGCAATATCTATGTTTAATGAGGGTTATGAACAATGTAAAAGGGATTTAGAAGAAAAAATAACTCAATTAAAAACTTATGGCTGGAATATGGATAAAACCTTAATAAGCCTTGAAGATGTTTTAGAATTATTGGAAATTGAAGAATAACCAAATAGAACTACTGATTTAAGCTGATCTAACAGGCTAAACGGGGAGAAAGGAAAAGAGGTATGGGTTCAAAGTATACAGAAGGCCAGAAAAGAGCAACCGCAAACTATATGAAGGACAAGCACACAATCAGGGTTGTTGTAACAAAGGAAGAGGCTGACAAATACAAAAAAGCAGCAGAAGAAAGAGGTTATCCTTCACTTAATAAATTCATAATTGATTGTATAGAAAAGGGGATGAAATGAACCATCCCCTTTTTTTATTCTTCAACTTTAATATACATCACACAATAACCGATACAACATATCCTAAAATCTTCTCATTATTG
Organism: Thermoclostridium sp.; assembly: GCA_035647675.1. GTDB lineage: Bacteria > Bacillota > Clostridia > DSM-8532 > DSM-8532 > Thermoclostridium. The sequence goes on from DASRMZ010000088.1 coordinate 2,102, forward strand.
CTAATAGTTCCGCAAAAATGACCGTCAATTATAGAATACATTTCACGTATTATCTCGCCGTTTTCATGTTTGTATTTAATATTGCATAACCATAAGTGATTGTTAATCATTACAACAATAACCTCGTCAGGATTTGGGTTTCTATCTTTAGCAAGAAGCAAATAATCGCCCCTGTAATAAAAAGGCACATAATGATTACATGGAATTTTAATAGCCATTATTATTTTTGGCTTTATGGCATCAGCTACATCAGAAATATCAATAGGCTTTTCAACATATCGAATATCGTGTTGCAGTGAACCTGTTGCTGGATCACATTTAGGAGCATATACAGGCACACGCTTTTCATAGTCGTTTCTTGACTGGTCGTACATCCAGTCAATTTGTGCAGCAATATAATGGTTAAACCTACCTTCGGTCATTCTTAATTTTTGCATCGAGTCTATAGTTTGCTCATGTAAACAATCAGAACCGCATAATTCTTCCATTGATAAATTAAAAAATGTTGCCATTTTCGACAAAGCGGTTATTTTATAGTCTTTATTTTCGTAGTAAACTATAGCCTTTACAGTTTCAATGGGAAGTTCGCAACCATCCGCGATTTCTTGAAGTGTAAACCCATAATGGTCTTTCAATATGTTTACGTTTTTAGAAAAGGTTTCTCCAAACGTTTTGCCGTTTTTAACCAACTTTTTGTAAAGATTTGCGTTATGCTTCAGCTTTTTAGTATTCATATTCGTTCCCCCTAGATGATATTATTATAGCACGTTGGGGAGCGTGAAAGGAACAAAATGAGAGAAATTTATGATCCTACGCTGATTTTGCAGGATGATATAAAAACGGAAATCAGCAAAATCAAAGATATGTGGCAATTAAGGCAGATACAACGTTTTGTTGC
>DASRMZ010000089.1:0-7381 GCA_035647675.1 Thermoclostridium sp.
GATGGTGATGGTATAATGTCCAACACCTTCCCGGAGTCCTTGTCTAAATTGACGACAACAGGGGATGCAGTAGTAGGGGCGGACTTTAAGTTTGCCAGACTTAACTTATCAAATAACAGGGTTGATGACTTAACTATACTCTGGAATGAACAATTGACTCACGAAGAAACAGGTCAAACAGACCACAGCATCATAAGAGCATCTAAGCTACGTTATGCTGATGATACTAATAATAGGTTGATTCTTTCAGCATCTTTAGAAGTGGCAGAACTTCCGGAAAGAACCCTTACAAATAGCTTTGATGCTTATGTAAGTGGAAAAAATCAAGTCAAGGCCATTGTGCAGGCGACTTGGTATGATGACGCTAACTCGGAAAATATTGGCGGCCTCACAGTTCCCGGAGAAAAGGTCATGCTATATACAGCTACATCTAACTTCATCGAAGATGCGGTAGAAGTTGAAAGTATTACCGTAGACTATGAGGGCTTAGCCCTTAACAGCTTAGTTCCGGTAAGCTTCGCTGTACGTAATACTGGGCTCAATGATATAACAGGCTTAGAAATTACTATGAAAGCAGGAGAAATAGCTACACTAGATAATCCTCTCCTCCCTAATGAAAGCATAACACTTTATGTATGGCATAATGTGGGAGATAAGGTAGAGAATGTAGATTATAGCCTGATAGCAAATGACAGCAAGATAAATGAATCCGGTATAGTTTACATGGACTATTCCGACATCGGCGTCCAAAGTATGGAGGTAGTCCAAGAGGAAAAAGGTATACGTACCATTCATTTGAACATCTACAATAGATCAGCAGCTACATTAGCCGGTAAAGGTCGTGAGGTTAAATTAGCATTTTTCACAGATAACCTTTACGAAGACAAAGCAAATATTACAAGCAAAACTTCGAGAGTATCAGTCAATGAAAACATTCTAACCATATCTGATGAGGATGCATTAAAACAGATTGACCAAGGTGCATTTGTTGTGGAAATTGACTATGACTTAGGAAGCTATGTTAAAAACACTCTTAACCAAGAAGAGATACCTGAGACAGGAGTATATCTATTCGTAGATTCCTGGATAGAGGGTAAAATTGGTAAAGGAACAGAAAATGAACAAATGCCTGAATTCTATAGTAGTGACAATCAAGCATCAGTCCTGCTAACAGGAGCATATGCCCGTACAGGTGAAAAAGTTAGCTTGAACATTGACCAAGGAACTAATGATGCAGGCAATACCAGAGCGGATATATCCCTTCGCAACAACTCTCTACAGAATATGATCGGGGGTAGTCTAGTTACATCATTGCTAGGTGAAGATGGAAATGTTTTGGAAACACAACCGACTGCCCTCACCGGTACTTTAGAGGGAGAATCAGGTCAAATAGCTAATGTTGAGTTTGGCAAATTAGGTAGCCGTGTAATTGTCACAGCAGCTCCAGCCGGTCAAGATAACCTAGACTTTGAGGGTCTACCTGTTAAGCTTAGTGACTTCACTAGTGCAAACAACTATACCTATACTATAGAGAATGTTTCTGCCACATCCACGCTGGTTACGGCTGTGTCCGGAACAGGAGGCTTTGTAGCCATAAATGGTACAGAGTTCCCAGACGGTAGCGGCAGTGTTCAAGTACCTATTAGCAGCAAGACCGACACTACGATTACAGTAAAAATTGGTGAAAATACCTATACTTTGAATCTTGAACCGGTGCCGGAGACAGTTTATACATTGACTGTAAACCAAGGAACAGGTAGTGGCAGCTATGCAGAAGGAGATACAGTTACTATTACAGCATATGCTGCTCCGGAAGGCAAGATATTTGATAAATGGACAACAACGGCTGGAGTAGATTTTGCCGATGCAAATGCATCTACAACAACATTTATTATGCCGGCAAAATCAGTAATAGTAACAGCCACCTATAAGTATAAAGTTGCCCCTGTACTACCCACCTACACCGTGACCGTGAACGGGGGAACAGGCGGCGGTGACTATAGAGTAGGAGCAACAGTAATAATCACGGCAGATACTGTTCCGGAAGGTAAGGTCTTTGACAAATGGACGACTACAGATGGTGTGACATTTGCTGATGAAAATGCAGCAATCACAACATTCACCATGCCGGCAAAATCAGTAACAGTAACAGCCACCTATAAAGATATTCAAGCTACAATTACAGGAGTAGCTGTTATACCGAAAACCATATCAGTACAAAAAGGTACAACAGCACAATTTACGGCAACAGTTATAGGCACAGGTCCATTTGACAATACAGTAATTTGGAGTATATCTGATATCAGTCCCGGAACAAGCATAGATAGTTCGGGATTACTCACTATAAGCATAGACGAAACAGCAACAACATTGACTGTAACTGTTACATCGAAAGGTGATAGTAATATAAGTGATAGTGCCACAGTAACAGTAACAGAAATACCTATAATTAAATATGAAGCAGAGGTAAACAATGGAACGGGTGGAGGCAGCTATGAAGTAGGAGCAACCGTAACTATAACAGCAGATCCTGCCCCAAGTGGTAAGGTCTTTGACAAATGGACAACAGCAGATGGAGTAGCATTTACCAATGCAAATGAATCTACAACAACATTTACTATGCCGGACAAGGATGTAGAGGTAACAGCAACCTACAAGGATTTACTAGTAACAACCTATACCCTAACTATAAAGGGCAGTTATGCTTCCACAACCGGTGCAGGGGAATATGCAAAGGACGAAACGGTGACTATCAACGCAGGAAGTCGAAGTAACTACAGCTTCAATGGCTGGACTTCATCTGATGGAATAACTTTTGCAAATCCAAATTCTGCATCAACAACTTTTATCATGCCTGGAAAACCGGTAACGATAACTGCTGAATGGACTTATGATGGCAGTAGTGGTGGAGGAAGCAGCAGCGGTGGTGGCAGCGAATATAAATACTATGATATTAAAGTTGCAGCAGAGGAAGGCGGCAGCATTTCTCCATCAGAAGATATTTCTGTTCGTGAGGGGGGAGATAAGGGCTTTACTATTACACCGGATGAAGGCTATGTTATCTTGGATGTATTGGTAGACGGCAAGAGTGTAGGTGCTGTTGACAGATATACCTTTAAGAATATATCTAAATCACATACTATAAAAGCTAAGTTTGCAGAAGAAAAAGCAAAAGAACCAGAAGTAACAGAAAAGAAAAATCCATTTATAGATGTACTCGAAACCGATTGGTTCTCAGGTGATGTTATGTGGGCCTATGAAAAAGGTCTTATGAATGGAACAAGTAATATCACTTTCAGTCCCGATGGAGTTACTACAAGGGGAATGATAGTAACAATCCTTCACAGATTAGAAGATTCTCCGACAGCAGGAGCTAATCCCTTTACAGATGTCGCAGAGGGTAAGTACTATACGAATGCAGTAGCCTGGGCATCAAAAAGCAAAATTGTAAATGGATATGGAAATAATAAATTTGGCCCGGAAGATCCAATTACTCGCGAGCAATTAGCAACAATTTTTATGAGCTATGCAAAGTATAAGGGATATGATGTATCAGCCAGGGCTGATTTAACCAAGTATGAAGATTCAAAGGAAATTTCAGACTGGGCATTTGATGCCATGTCTTGGGCAAATGCTGAAGGTTTAATACAAGGGGATGGTAACAACTTAATACCAACAGGCAATGCAACAAGAGCCCAAGTAGCTGCTATTCTAAATCGTTTTATAGGAAAGAATTAAAGTAGCAGTAAGCAAAAGAAAACCTGCCTTTTTGTAAAGGCAGGTTTTCTATTTCAGTGACAAAGGGGGACGCAGTGACAAAGGGGGACGTACCTAAATTGTCACCTTTTGTCCCCCCCTTGACGGCACCGCTTTATATTTGGAGCATCATAGGAGTGTAGGTAAACAACAAAAACCGGACAAGATTGGCCAAAGAAGATGCCAACCTTGTCCGGCTGTACGTTTAGACATAATTAATCACATATACACTGCTATTCCTAAAGAAACTATCGAAATCATCGAACCACCAATGAGTTGCCAAATGGTGTGCCGTCTTATTTTAAGGCTCGCCCACCAAACGACAGCAAGAATGGGAACTCCTAAATAGCCAGCAGTCATTCTAAAATACATCAAAATGATAAGTGGACCTGTTACCCCACAGGCATGCCCACTTGCCCTTAAGTGGAGGAACTTGTTAAATAAAGTTATTAAAGCCCCCGATAATAAATAGCATAAATATATTATCCTGATACTTTTAGGTGCATGCAAGAGAAAACCCGAAAGGCAACCACCAATATAACCTGCTACGGCAAATATCATTGCAAGTGTTCTTTGCCCCTCACGTCCTTTGTTTTTATATTGCTTGATAAAAGGTTGAAGCGGGTATGCCAGTAAGGGGAAAATGGTAAGAAATAAAATTGACAAAATAAAATTAATAAAGCCGCCAAACAGACTTGAATCTTTTAAATACAAGATCACGAGCATAATAAAAGCCATAATAGGAGCAACCGTAAACTTTCGTATAATTCCAGCAAATTTTCCTGTCATTCTCAAACCTCCTATTCGGCAACCATCCTTGTGTCTCCAACAAAAAACAATGCCACTGTGCCAGGGCCGGTGTGCGAGCCAATGACAGTACTTACACTGTTAAAATGAAAACAGACAAATGGTATACATCTTTCCTGAAGATATTCGCGCGACATATCTGCTGTAAAGCAGCGGGTTATTACATATTTTTGCATAATGTCATTCTCCTATCTAAAAACATGATTGCCACTCCTTATAATTTTGAAGTTTGAATTCATTATATATTAAGGTCTTGGAATAAGCCACCCTATAGTAGGCACGCGAGCATCTACTCATTGTTTTTACCCGGTAGAGAAGATAACATGAAATTCTACTGTCGGTAGAGCCTATAATTACTTGCTTATTATTGATTTGATTTTCATTTTTCAATACTGTATAATTTTTATTATGATTCATTTGGGGGCGTGTGACTTAATGGAAGATGTAAAATGCATTATTGCTAAAAATATTGTTGCTTTACGAAAATCAATGAATTTAACCCAAGCAGAACTTGCAGAAAAATTGAACTACTCTGACAAGGCTGTTTCAAAATGGGAGCGTGCTGAATCAGTGCCTGATGTGATCACTCTAAAAGAAATTTCGGATATGTTTGGAGTTACTTTGGATTATCTATTAGAAGCCGAACACAAAGAAAGCGAAAAAAACTGCCAGACTATCTTAAAACAAAAAAAACATAATCGCTTGATTGTTACACTTTTATCCATATCACTAGTCTTTTTGATTGCCACCCTTGCATTTGTATTTTGGGGATTGTATTCTGCCACGCTGCATCAGCATATGTGGCTGGTTTACATGTATGCCGTTCCTATCGCGTGTATTGTTTTGCTGGTGTTCAACTCTATTTGGGGAAAGCGAAAAACAAATTTTTTAATCATTTCTTTACTTGTATGGAGCACTCTACTGTGTGTGTATTTATCTTATCTTTCTTATAATATCTGGCTTATTTTTACAATTGGAATCCCGGCACAGATTATCATCTTTTTATGGAGCAAAATGGAATTAAGCTCCAAGTAGTACTAAAATTTTTTAATAATTTTAAGCTAACTGCCTATGAAAAGAATTGTGTATGCAAAAAAATCATACCACTGATGCTTTTGAATTTTTTAATTGCTCAGCTTTTTGGGTTGCATAAAGTAATGGGCTATGACCATCGGAAGGTTTTGCTTTTTGTATAAGCAGGCCTTTTGTTTTAAGGCTTGCTTCAGGTGTCAATCTGACGTCTCCTTGACACTTCCTATGATGGAATAGGCGGATGATAGTAAACTATTTTTAAAAAGAAAGCAAAGGGGGCGAACTTTAATCGTCAAATCTGACAATCCAGGCGTCCTTTACATAATCCTCAACAATTTTTCCGGATAAATTGAACCAGCTTTTACAGCCGTCCAATATGACAGAATCCCCTGTTACAATTCTTTCCATATCAGAAAGGATGGAATCCGGATTTTGTACCAATTCCACCTCAGTAGGTATATTCCATATCTTAGAATGATTTAAAATCTCGTTTCTTAATCTGCCTGAATTTGAGACCGGCTTGTCCAAAAAGAATTTAACCTTCGGAACTTTGAATTCATTTAGAACCTTACCGATTAGGTTCAGGGCTGTTTGAGTTTTATCAATAATTCTATATGTACCCCTCAGGCCGGCCAGGTCTCTCAAAACACCATCTTTCCCCAATATAAGGATACTGCCCGATAGAGCGACTTCAAGGGTTATTATGAGATTAAACCCATCTATAAATATACATCCGTATTTGGCATCTTCCGGGGGAAGTAATGTGGACTTTCTTTTTTCATACTGTGTGCTCATGGCTGTAGACCTTCTGAGTGCCAGTCTCTGTCTTGATGATAATAAATAATGGTTACCGATAAAGTTTATAATGGTATCCGATTTATAATTCCTGTCCAGAAGCCATTGAACTTCTTCCTGCGCAATTCCCAGTTTTATAATAGATTCTTTGGAAAAAAATCTTTTATCTTTGGGGTCAAAACCCCTTATTTTATCCTTGGAGGCCATAAAAATTTCTCCTTCGTGCTCGTATTTTTCTTTCCTATAGATTATTAGGGAAAAATCACGGAATATTCATATACCTGTATACAACTGATAATATAATACCATAAAATTGGATCCGTAAGTTATTTTTTCAGTACGAAGGTGACAAAGGGGGGGACAAAGGGGGACGTACCTAATTTGTCACATAATTATAATTGGCCGGCCTTTTTCATGCCTACCTACTATAATTAGTAGCTATCCAAAAGCGGATTTTTTATATATAATTAGTATACCCATAAATTAAGACCCGGTTCGGAGGGGGTTTTAACTCCCCCTGAACGCAAAGTCGTATAAGTGCCCTGTGGGTATATTCAGAAGCTATGTATTTCCCATCCCTCATCTATAAAAGTGAGGATGTTGGAATTGTAAGCTGTCGGACAAAATAATAAAGAAAGTTTGATTATCAGCTCGAAAAAAAAGAAAAAAAAGGGAAAGGAGCGCGAGGAATAAAAATCTATATCTGAGATTTTACTTAAGGCCGAAATCAGGGAGTTTGAATTAAAATTTATTGAAGGAATACCGCCTTTAAATTTTGACGTATTTCAAAGCAATCGACGGAAGATAAAATTTTAGAAGCTTATAACTATGAGCCTATCTATGATGGAACAGGCTGATGACAGAAAACTATTTTTAAAAAAGAGCAAGGGGGGCGAAAATTTAAACAGAACAGAAATAGCAAACAGAAATAGCAAAAAGAAATAGCAAAAAGATTTTTTAAAAAAGGAGGATGAAAAAATGAAGGGTTTTT
>DASRMZ010000090.1:0-2313 GCA_035647675.1 Thermoclostridium sp.
GTGTATAAGATTCCGATGTTTATAAAAAACTCTGTAGTTCTTGTGCATAAGAAAGGTAATAATCAATATGAACAATATTCAAGAAATATTAAAGATATTTCATAATGCAAGAAACAAAACAACAATTCCAAATCATCTCTACACGAAATACGATGTCAAAAAAGGTTTACGTAATGAAGATGGGACAGGCGTTGTTGTAGGTTTAACCCGAATTTGTGATGTTTATGGCTATATGAAAGATGAAAATGGTAATAAAATAGACCAACCAGGTCAGTTATATTATCGTGGCTTTCCTATAAAAACACTTTATGAAAAAGTAGCCAATCGTGAAAATAATGGTTATGAAGAAGTTTGTTTTTTATTGCTTAATGGCTACTTGCCTACCGATAAAGAATTGAGGGTTTTTAAAGATTATTTACAAGAGAATTATGTTTTACCTGAAAGATTTTTATCTAAAAATATTTTAAAGACCTCATCTTACGATATGATGAATAAAATTCAACGATCAATTCTTTCCTTATATTCTGAGGATGACAATCCAAACGATCCGAGTGTCGACAACACACTGCGACAAGGACTTTCTATTATTGCTACCTTGCCGGCGATAGCGGTTTATTGCTACCAGGCAAAGATACATTTAATGGACAACAAAAGTTTGATAATTCATCCCATTCGTAAAGATTTAGATTTGGCGGAAAGTTTCCTCTATCTTTTGCGGGGTGAAGGCAATTATTCGCAGGAAGAAGTATCAATATTGGATTTGATTATGATTCTCCATGCAGATCATGGTATTGGTAACAACTCAACTTTTGCCAATTTAGTCGTTTCATCTACACAAACAGATATTTACTCAAGCTTTACAGCGGCAGTTGGTTCTCTAAAAGGACCACGCCATGGTGGTGCGAATGTAACTTGCCGTCATATGATGAAGACGGTTATTGATGATATAGGTCTTGATGCAAGCGAAAAAGATATGCTTGATATTATTAAGCGCCTAATCGATCGTGAGTACTTTGATAGGGCAGGTTTGGTGTACGGTATAGGCCATGCAGTATATACAATTTCTGATCCAAGAAGTGAAATATTAAAAGAAAATGCTGCTAAAGTTGCTGAGCAAGCGGGGCGCCTTGATGAACTAAATTTCTACAAAAAATTTGATAAACTTGCTTGTGAATATATTAGTGAGACGAAAAATAAAAATGTTTGTGCCAATGTTGATTTCTATAGTGGTTTTATTTACGATATGCTCCAAATTCCGGAAGACCTATATACTCCACTGTTTGTCATTAGTAGAGGGATTGGTTGGTTAGCTCATAATCTAGAAGAAAAAATTAATAGTAATAGAATAATTAGACCAGCAGGTCTGTATGTAGGAGATGAAAAATGAAAAAAATTACTTTATTTGAAGGTGACGGGATTGGTCCAGAAATCACTCAAACTGTGTTGGATGTTTTTAAAGCATTGGAAGTCCCCATTGAGTTTGAGAAATACGATATTGGTCAAACTTCTTATGATAAAACTGGCATTTTGATTCCAGAAGATGCCATTGAATCAATTAAACGAAACAAGCTAGCCCTTAAAGCGCCGATCACTACACCTATCGGTAAAGGATTTCGTAGTATAAATGTGGAATTGCGCATGATATTTGATTTGTATGCGAACATACGTCCTGTCAAAACATACAAGCAATTAAAGTCCCGTTATGAAAATGTAGATATTATTGTATATAGGGAAAATACCGAAGACTTGTATATTGGTGAAGAAAAACAAGTTAGTGAGGATGAATGCATTGCTATTAAACGCATTACCCGTCATGCTACACGCCGTATCATAAAAAAAGCTTTTAATGATGCAGTGAAACTAGGTCGAAAAAAAGTAACCTGTGTCCATAAAGCAAACATTCTTAAATTGACCGACGGTATGTTTCTTGATGAATTTAATAAGATAAAAAAAGAATATCCTAGTATTGAAGCAGACGATTTAATTGTAGACATTGCTTGTATGAAATTAGTTATGCAACCAGAAAATTTTGATCTTATGGTTATGCCGAACTTGTATGGTGATATTATATCTGATTTAACTAGTGGCTTAACAGGTGGTGTAGGCTTGTCCCCAAGTGTGAATATGAATGATGAATGTGCGATGTTTGAAGCTGTACATGGTTCAGCACCTAAACATGCAGGTTTAAATGATGCCAACCCAACCGCATTTTTACTGAGTGCTTGTATGATGCTCGATCATATAGGTTATCAAGAAGAAGGAGATAGGGTGAGAGCCGCTATTAATTCTTGTTTTGATAATATTGAACTTTGC
>DASRMZ010000091.1:0-10887 GCA_035647675.1 Thermoclostridium sp.
TTGCCAAATCACAATTTGTACAATTTTTACAAGAACTTATAAAATTATCATAGGAAAACTGTTTATTCATGGTTAATTCCCTTACTGCAATTATTCTCTATTGATCCTAACATAAAACTTGTACATTGAAAAGAGAACCCACCATAAAGGCTTTTGCAGTAAAGGAGGTAGTTTTAGTTACAAAGACTAAAATGTATAAATATTTATTGATGGTATTTTTCCGTCCATTCTTGAAATGAGAGGTGTTCAATACCTCTACTTTTTTCAATCTCTTCGTAAGACTGATACCCTCTATTTATACTGGCAAAGTGAGCATCATGCTTTAATGGGTCAATGATGCTTGTGCTATAACTATTGCTAAAACCTTCATTATGATTGTTGGTCTTGCCAAAGTAATTGTTCTCCACAGGATCCAACGTCATATTTGTAATACCTGACAAATCGGTAGTACCACGTTCTAGTTTTTTACTCATATTAACCCCTTTCCTGCGCATATATTTGCAAAATATAGCGATACTATTAAACGTGTAATATTCATTGATGTTACATCGCAAAAGTTTGCATATGTCATCCCGTAATTGGAATATATAACAAAGCAAAATACACTATCGCTAAGAAGCTTTTTTAACTTCGTTACGTTTGTATTATACGCAGGTAGAGTTCGAACTATTCAGTAATAAAATGTGTTTTTTATTAATAAATAGAATCATAATTGTTTTTGTCTTTTTGTAGAAAAGCCAAGTTGACGCCATTAATGAACTCTTCATTTGTTTTTGTTTGAGTAAGACGATTTATGATCATTTCAGTGACCTCTGCAGTTCCCGCACTACTCATAGCCTTGCGAATAGCCCAAATAGAATCAATTTCTTTTTGGCTTAACAGCATTTCTTCCCTTCTTGTTCCTGAGCGATTTATATCAATTGCTGGGAATATTCGTTTTTCTGAAAGCTTTCTATCTAGATGAAGCTCCATATTACCCGTTCCTTTAAATTCTTCATATATAACATCGTCCATACGGCTTCCTGTCTCTATTAAAGCCGTTGCAATAATGGTAAGACTTCCCCCAAATTCGATATTTCTTGCAGAACCAAAGAACCTTTTGGGTTTATGCAATGCTCCTGGATCTAAACCACCCGATAGTGTTCTACCCGTTGGAGGAATGGTTAAGTTATATGCTCTTGCCAAACGCGTTATACTATCTAGCAATATGACAACGTCCTTTTTCTGCTCGACAAGCCGTTGGCCTCTTTCTAGTACCATTTCTGCAACTTTAATATGATGTTCTGGCAATTCATCAAATGTACTGTATATAACATCGCCTTTTATAGAGCGCTGCATATCAGTTACCTCTTCAGGTCGCTCATCTATAAGTAAAACTATTAATTCTATATCATCATATCTTCGTGTGATAGCATTGGCTATCTTTTTCAAAAGAATTGTTTTTCCGGCTTTTGGTGGAGATACAATCAGACCTCTTTGACCCTTACCTATGGGTGCCATTAAGTCGATTAAACGGGTGGACATCTCTTTTGGTGCAGTCTCAAGAGTTATTCTTTCTTCTGGAAATATAGGTGTCAAGTGTTCAAATGGCTTACGATACTGTGCAACCTCAGGGGAATCCCCGTTCACAGTCAACACGTATAAAAGCGCCTGGAACTTTTCACCTTCTTTTTGTATTCTTCCTTTTCCAACAATTTTGTCACCAGTTTTTAAATTAAATCGTCTAATTTGTGACGGAGATACGTAAATATCACGTGGTCCGGATAAGTAATTATGACCTCTCAGGAACCCATATCCATCTGGTAAAACTTCAAGAATTCCACTGACAGGTTCATCGCTTTCAAGTCGAGATAAATCTCTGTTAAAATCAGATTTGCCACTTTGTTCTCTATTATTTTGTGATGTAGGGGTTTTCTGGTTATCATTATCCTGAGATTTTTCTTGAGCACCTTTTTCTATAGTTTCGGATTCATTTGCCTTACTATTCTCTAATGCCTGTTGTTTGGAACTGTCGTCACTCTCATCTTCTTTTTTACGTCTGTTGGGTAGCGAAACAACTTTTTCGCCATTTTTATGCTCAGCTTCTTTTGAAGTATCTGGTTCAACTGCTTTGACTTGAGTATCGTCGGTCTTTTCTTCTTGTTCCGCCGCTTTTTGACCTCTTCTACCAGGAGTTCTGACTTCTGGCTTCCTTGTGAATCTTTTTACATTACTTCGTGTTTTTTCTTTCTTTTCATCAGCAGCTGGTTCTGTCTTTTCTTCTTTATCTGATTTATCCTTAGGTGTTTCTTCTTTTTTATCCTTAGAAGCTACCTTTTTTTTCGAAGCTTCCTTTTTTGTATCTTCAATATCACTGGGTTCTTTTTGCAAATCATCCGTTGCCTGAGTATCGCCTTTTTCATCTGTATCCTTCTTTGCCTTAGGATGATCAGGTTCTCTTTCTTCTGTGGATTGCTCTAGTTGGGTAGATTCCGAGTTTTTTTCACCAACTATAATTATTTGTTCTATTAATTCCTGCTTTCTATAACGGGTTATACTCTTAATACCCATTACTTTGGCAATATACCTTAGATCTTCTAGGCTTTTACCTTGCAGTTTTGTTACATCTTCCATGACGCACCGCCTTATTTTGTTTTTCAAAATTGAAATTTATAATTTATTGGTGTATATCACCAAGTTATTATCTACGAAACGCAGACTCATTTATTTTTAGTCATACTAAATTTTACATAACTATATTTAATTCTTCTTACAATAATAGATCATATTAAGTTTTTCTATTTTTGTGAATACTACAACATATTTCCCATAGACTATTTTATTACATAGCAATACCGAACATTAATAATCGATAATTTAAAAATAATATTTAGTTTTGTACTTGTTTATTGGGTAGTATCTATGATTAATGGAATATATACAAAGTCCTAAATTATGGTGGTATTGTGGACTGAAACCCAAAAAAGATACATACTATTGAAATAACCTAAACATGTGCGCTTGTTATTTTTACTATAACAGTTAAAGTATGGCGTTGTCAACACTTTTGTGAGAAATGCTTATGCAGCAAGGGTTACTGTACACATGTAATCCAAAAGATATAACTGTGCACTAACGTAAACGACGCTTCATTTGCAAGAGCTGTCCCTCTAGTTATTATTCCCTTATTTCAAGCTCTAAGCCCCTTTTTTTAGCAAAATTCAAAACATTTTCAGGCACTTCAGGGGAATTTCTCTGGGTCTTTTCCATATTAGTAATTACAGTTACATTCATATCCTTACCAGTAGATCTTTTTATTGCTTCCTTAATGGCTTCTATGTTTTCGTGATTTTGTAGAATGCGTTTACTATAATCATCCCCTTCATCTAAAACTATGCCCACAGTATTCTCATCAACGCTAACGGCTGTACCATTGAGAATACAACTAAGAATTTTCATGCGCCCGATGCTTCTAAGATCATCTAAAACCTTATTCCATTCTTTATACGCATTAGCTGAACCATGCCCATCCTGATTTGTGTTTTTTCTGCTCTTATCATTCTTCTGAGAATCATCTGTGCTTGGTTCCGTAGCTCTACTTGATGCAATAGGTTTTATAGGTTCATTCACCCTTGCACTACTCTGGGGGCCACCCATTTCTATATTATTTCTGTTAACTGCCCCAGTTAAAAGAGCTTCTTCTACTTGACGTATTTTCTCTTCTAAAAGTGCAATTCTATTAGAGGTGTTTTCTTCTTCATTATTCATTTCTAAAGAGCATATGCGTAAGAATGCTATTTCTATAAGAATTCGCTGGCTTGTACTCCATTTTATCGCAGGCTCTAAATCCGATAGCTCACGAATCATTGCAAGACCATAGGGCATAGATATGCTTTTTGCAAATAAAGGAATCACCTTTTTTTCTTCCTCAGTCATACTATATAAGTTGTCAAGACTATTAGTTGTCTTATAAACAAGAACATCACGAAGAAACTGAATTAATTTGCGAATATATTGTCCAGAATCTTTTCCTTCTGAAAAAATTAGATCAATTTGTGATATTACTTCTTTATTTTGCCTATTAACAAGATAATCCAAAGTATTTATAATGATTTCATTGGGGGCCACACCAATTACCCCTTGTACTAACTCAAGATCAAGCTTATCATGGCCTGTGGAAATACACTGATCCAAAATACTAATACCATCCCTTAATGCCCCTTCTGCCAGAGAAGCAATGAAATTAGCAGCTTCATTGGATAATGCTACGCCACATTCCTGTGCAATGGAAAGGAGCCTTTGGGCAATACCTTTATTAGTTATACGTCTGAAATCAAACCTTTGACAGCGTGAAAGGACGGTGGCTGGCATTTTATGTGCCTCTGTTGTGGCTAATATAAACATGACATGCTCAGGAGGTTCCTCAAGTGTTTTTAGCAACGCATTAAATGCACCGATGGAGAGCATGTGTACCTCATCTATAATATATACTTTTTTAGAGGCTTTTGTAGGCGTATATACAACCTCATCAATTAAAGCTCTTACATTGTCAACACTATTATTTGAGGCGGCGTCTATTTCAATAACATCAAGTATTGTTCCATCAATAATTCCGGAGCATATTTCACACTCGTTACACGGGTTGCCATCCACAGGATAAATACAATTTACGGCCCGCGCAAATATTTTCGCCATAGTTGTCTTACCAGTTCCACGAGTGCCACAAAATAGATATGCATGTGCAGTATTCTTTGACATAACTGCATTTTTAAGTGTTGTTACAATATGCTGTTGCTCCACCACATCATTAAAGGTTTGTGGTCTATAGACTCTATATAATGCTTGATGTGCCATTTTTATCACCCATCTCTTTATAATGTTACTTTTTTAAAGTTCTATCGTACAATATAACACAAAAGAACCATCCCTGTGTTATTTTATTCTTACCATTCCCCAAGATAAAGGGGCTCGAATTTTAAATAGTCAGCCGATACCAAGTGATACCTTATCCCATCTACTAACCCTTCTATAGCATAATTACTGCTTCTTCCGTGCAGATGCCCATAAACACAAATATCAACCCCAAAGCTTTGCATTACATCCACAAAACCCGTAGCCTCACTCTTACTAGAAAAGGGAGGATAATGAAGCATGGCTATTTTCGTTCCATTAAATCCTTTTGTATGGCTTAGCGATAGCTTAAGGCGCTCCATCTCCCTATTATATATTTTCTCATCACCTTCGGTAAAGCCTTCATCCTTTGGGTTTTTCCATCCTCTGGTCCCTACTACAACAAAATCCTCATAAAAATAAGCATTATTTTGGAGAAAGGATATATTTTGGATGGACAATTCCTGCAAAAATTTGCTCAGCTTACTGTGTGTTGTCCACCAATAATCATGATTCCCCTTTGAAATAATTTTTTTGCCCGGCAGGGCCGCCAAATACATAAAATCATGTTTTGAGTTGTTAAGATACGTAGCCCAAGACAAATCCCCCGGAAGTAGCACTAAATCATCCTGTGCTACAACTAGATTCCATCTATCATATATACGCTGCATATAGTTTTCCCACGCAGGTCCAAATATGTCCATGGGTTTATCTTCTGATAAAGCAAGGTGTAAATCTGATATTGCAAATACACGCATATTTAATCTTGCCCTTTTGATTCTACAATCGCAAATTTTATAATACCTTCAACAGCGGTCTGACCGTCAACAGAAGCTCGGACATTTGCTTTCCCCATGCCACGTCGCATAGCTGAGAACTCAACTTCAAGCTTTAATGTATCCCCCGGAACCACTTGTCTTCTAATTTTTAATTTATCTATTCCTGTAAACAAGGGAATTTTCCCCTTGTTCTCTTCAATCATCATGCCAGCTACACAAGCTGTCTGTGCCAAGGCTTCTATAACAAGAACTCCTGGCATTACAGGATATGACGGGAAATGACCTTGAAAGAAAGGTTCGTTAATTGTAACGTTCTTTATCCCAACCGCCCTAATTACAGGCTCCAATTCTAATTCTAGTATTTTATCTATAAGTAAAAATGGATAACGGTGAGGTATAATCTCTTTTATTCTGGAAATATCCATTTGTCTCTTTTCCATTCACGTCTCTCCTATGAGCTAAGTTTTAAAATCTAAGGAAATGCCGCAATTAATCGTCTGGCTGCTCCCAATTATGATAGATGTTTTGTACATCATCATGATCTTCAAGTCTTTCAATCAATTTTTCCATCTTTACAACCATCTCTTCATCTGCTAAAACAGTTGTTGTTTGGGGAATCATAGCCACCTCAGCAGTTGCAAACTTGTATCCCTCTTTTTCTAACACATCCAAAACATTTGAAAAGTCCCCTGGCTCAGTAATAATTTCATAATATTCATCCTCGCTAATTACATCAAGGGCTCCTGCTTCAAGGGCTGTAAGCATCAGCATATCTTCATCCACTTCATCTGTATTTTCAATAATGAACTGACCCCTTTGGTCAAACATAAATGTAACGCATCCGCTCGTTCCGAGATTTCCACCATATTTATCGAATAGATGCCTTATATCGCCCGCTGTACGGTTTCGATTGTCGGTCAGTGATTGAACTATAAAGGCAACCCCGTTCGGTCCATAGCCTTCATAAACTATATCTTCGTAATTGTCAGCATCAATATCGCCAGATGCTTTCTTAATGGTGCGCTCAATATTATCATTAGGTACATTGTTAGCTTTGGCTTTAGCAATAAGATCTTTAAGTCTCGTGTTAGTATCTGGATCAGGTCCCGCCTGTCTAACTGCTACCGCTATTTCCTTACCTATCTTTGTGAATACCTTGCCTCTTTGGGCGTCAGTTTTTTGCTTTTTATGCTTTATATTAGCCCATTTTGAATGCCCTGCCATAATAAAACCACCTTCAGCTTAATATTTTAAAAATAATGCTTCTTATCTGCTTTTTCATTTAGACTTACTTGCATTAATTATATCAATCCTATCAATGCCATGCAAATAATTAGGAAGGGAAATAACCTTTTTCCACAGTCAAAAAATCACCTTTTTTACTAAAGTAAGCATATATCTTTTGGTTATGATTTATTTGTGCTTGTCCACCTGTAATTTCAGTTATTTGGTTTTTAAAAAACTCCATCCTATCATTTTCTATATACAACTCAGATTCTACTACATCGGTAAAATGAATATCGGCAATAGGAAAATCATTGGTATCTATGAAATTGCGTATTTTCCCATACATAGGGTAATCTGAAATGACATTTGTTTTATAACATAGCTCTCGTGTAACTATTTGAGTGTTTTCAACAGCCGCTGATGCAGCCTTCCCATATGCCCTAACCAGCCCCGGTGCTCCAAGAAGAACCCCGCCAAAGTACCTTACAACTACTATCAGCACATTAGCAAGCTGACGTTTTTTTATAACCTCAAGTATGGGTAAGCCGGCAGTACCAGAAGGTTCCCCATCATCGCTAAACCTTTGAATACCGTTGTCTTGATCAATAATGTAGGCAGAACAATGGTGCCTAGCATCATAGTGTTTTTTCTTAAGCTCTGCTAAATGGGCTTGAGCCTGCTCTTCATTATTCACTTGAAATATCCATGACAAAAACCTTGAACGTTTCTCTTCGTATTCACCCGTTCCGATGTCTAAAACAGTATTAATACTGTTCGCCATTATACCACTCCAATTATTTTATCCCATGTGTTTTAGCCTGCAGTTCTATAGTTAGACCTTGAGGTAGGGGGATTATAGGCATTATGAAAAACAACAATAAAAAAAGATGATTAGTTACTACCATTTATTTTATCAGAAAACCTATATATAAACAATTGTAACCTTATTTAAGACAATGCGATGTTGGAGATATTTGTTTTTCTTTTGGAGTTTAACTTCAATATGCAGCTGGGAGTACCCTTTTTGGATACCCCCAGTATTTATATTACAGTATTAACCAATTATCGGGAGTCAAATCAAGTCCCGTTTTTTTTCCATTCTATTCGAGCATTTTGCAATGTTACATAATTTGTGTTCTGCTAAACCTATATCCTTCGTACAAACAAACTCTGTAGATACATCTTGTATAACTAACTTTAGCCGAAGTTGCATTGCAAAAGCCTTTATTCAATTTTAACCTGCCACTGACATAAATTCTTTCTTAACTTGCCACTGACATAAACTCTTTGTACTTAAGATAAGAAACGTGTAGTAATGATCTGTCTTGGCTGTAGGTGATCTTTTCCATTGCCTCTTCGATTGTAAAGAAATTAGCGTTTTTATACTTCTCAGGCTCTCCAATTGTATAGTCTTCGTCTTGTGTGGACATAATGTACCATGTTATCCTATTACATACTGGCTGTTGCCTTGTTACTGAAAAAAACTCATAATTTGTTCTGCCGGAAGGTGAAACGATTGTAGCATTAATTCCGCCTTCTTTTAATACCCTTCTTAAAGCTACTTCACTTTGTAATTCCCCGTTCTTAATAACTCCTTTTGGAAATCCCCACTCTCCTTTTTCATTTTGAAGAAGAAAAACCTTGTTATTACTAGAGAATACAACACCCCCGGCACAGTTCCTCAAAAGCATATCAATTTCCCCTTTCATATATTGTTATACGGCTTTCCGTATCAAAACCCTAAATAAGAATTTTGCGATGTAGCTTTAAGAACTATTAGCTGTACAATATGTGTCTTCGAACCTTCATGCATACCATAATATACTGTGCAGCGGTAAGCAAAACGTGAAACAACGCAAAATGCTTTAAATATTATAAGTACGTTTACTAATATGAAAAAAGGCACTCTTATGAAATTATAAATGATTTCAAATGCGTGCCTTTAAAACTAAACTAATACCAAGTTTCAAATAATTATTTTTTAAAGAGGAACAAAAATGAAAGTAGCTCATGTTATTCTAATACCTGCTCTCTTGACATTTACACAAATTGTTTAAAAAAACTTCTTGGTCTCTTCATTTTTTACTGTTGACATATCAGTAGAATTATTAATTAGATTATCAACAGGATTTCCAAACTGTGGCATCGTATCAGCCAAATTCTTTTTTGAATAAACATCAATTATGTGAATATCATGTTCTGAAAGATTAACTTTTTTACCTTTCACTAAATCTCACTCCTTATCCAGGAGGATTCACAAAATGTGACTAAACCAAAACCAAAACACCACTTTATTTCCTACTTATATTTTACCACATAATTAAGATTTTACTACCTTTTAATATAATTTTAATATTCTTTTTTTATAATAATTTCTATATATAAGATATATTAAAATTCCGGCTCAATTAAGCCATAATTACCATCTTTACGCTTGTATACTACATTTATTTCTTCTGTCTCAGCATCTGAAAATACAAAGAAATTGTGACCTAAAAGATTCATCTGTAAAATTGCTTCTTCAACACCCATTGGCTTAATAGCAAAACGTTTGCTTTTGACAATTTTAAATGATTGTTCTTCTTTAATATCCTCTTTAATGTCAAAATTATCGGGAACTACACTTTCTTGGCGTATTCTTTTGCCTAGTTTTGTTTTGTTTTTTCTTATTTGACGTTCTAATTTATCAATTACAGCATCAATTGAAGCATACATATCATCGGTTGTCTCTTCTGCCCGAATAAACAACCCACCTGAAATAATTGTAACCTCTACAATACGGCGGTTTTTTTCAACTGAAAATGTAACATGGCATTCTGCATTTGACTTAAAAAACTTTTCAATCTTACTAAGCTTCTTTATTGCTTGATCTTTTAAAGCGCTTGAAACATCCATGTTTTTACCTGTCATAATGAATTTCATATCTCATATCTCCCTTCAGTTCGTTAATATTGTTCTACTAATTACATTATACAAGTAAAACGTGCCTATTACCAGTATCTACAAAAAATTTTCTGCCATGTGCATGTAAATGGTCACTGGTTACATTTTGGGGTATAGCTGTGAATTGTAACTGAAAGTTTATTATTCACGTGTATATCTCAATTTAAGCAGGGGGAGATTCTGGTGCTTTTGCCGCAAAGGAAACAAACCACCCTAAGCATGCTCCCGAAAATACAGTAGTTTACTATTTGCACGAAAAAACCGCACCACCGTGTTATCAGGATACTGTGGACAATAATTGAATAATCCACAGATTTCACAGGTTTTATTAACATAGTGTTTCAAAATGCTGTGGATAGTGTGTATAACTTTGTGCATAACTATATATTCCACCCTTTTAGCCTGTGGATAAGTTATTCACAGTTTTTTTAAAAAAACAAGGGCAGAAATATTCTGCCCCGAAAATCTTTTAGAATAGTTAATGCGCATTCACACGTTCTGCACCATTTGACTGAAGAATATTTCTTATATCTTCAATCTTTTCTTCATCAGTTTGCATTGTGAATACAACCTTACCTTCACGAACATCCGTTTCGTATCTTTTGCTTTCTTCCTCGGGGATTCCTAAGTCAACAAGTCCCCCTATAATACCACCCGTTGCAGCCCCACCAATAAGACCGGTTATTGGCCCTGCTGCTGCAATTATTCCTAATCCAGGTATCGCAATCATACCTGCTCCTATTAAAAGACCAGCCAGTCCACCAATAACACCACCCGTTACCGCACCATTAGAAATATTGTCATTTGTAACTCCTTGAACGTCTCCAGATCCACCTTCGTCGCCATTTTTAACAATTATAGAAATGTCATTTGTTCTAAGGCCGCGTTCCTTTATTTCTCTTGCTGCCTTTTCCGCATAGTCCACTCTGTCAAAAACGCCCACTACCGTTATAGCCATTTAAATACCTCCTTCCATTCCTTTGCTCATTTTAGAGCAAAAAAAACTATATATATTGATAATTCAACATATATAGTATGGCTATAAAAATATTTGATTATTCTTTTATTC
>DASRMZ010000092.1:0-3511 GCA_035647675.1 Thermoclostridium sp.
ATATATGATTATATATTTTAAGTTACTGTCCGCAGGTAACCAGAGAGATATAGCTGTGCACTGTAACATTCTACGGCATTAGATATTCTTAGCTGAAACTGTAAATGATATCAATGTATATATTTCCAACACAGTGAACTACTCGGCAATGAATTACCGAGGATCCCGCTTAGTGTCCTAAAGTTAATTATATTTTAGATTTCATCACAAAAGCTGTTTTATGATGACTATTCAAGGATCAAACTAACACCAGTTTCAAACATATCTGCTGACAGCATCCCAGGTTGATATGCTATTATATAGCCATCTTGGTCGATAAAGACAGTGGTGGGCATTGAATACACTTCATATACTGTTGCTGCGTCAAAATCAGTATCATAATAAACTGGGAATGTGTACCCTTTGTCTTCAATAAATTTTTGTCCTTTTTCTTTAGTCTCCCTCTGCCCATCAATACAATTTACCATTAAAAAATGGATATCGTCTTCATATTTTTTATATTTTTCTTCGAAAAGTGGCATCTCATCAACGCAATATTGGCACCAAGTAGCCCAAAAGTTTATAATAATGGGTTTGCCATAAAAGTCTGAAAGCTTTGCTTCAGCACCATCTGCATCATATACTGTAAAATCAAATGCTTGAAGCTTTTCTGGTCCGTTGTCTCCACTTCCGTCAAGGGGCTGTTGTTCATCCCCGTTTTCCGGTGAATCATTTCCCTGTGTTTCATTGCCAGGTGTATCTATATCCTCCAATGCAATTTCGGAGAGGTCACCATCTGGAAGGTTTTGATTACTCAATTGATTGTATACAACATAGGCCCCTCCAAGTAGTATAACAAGCAGTAATATTCCAATTATAGTTTTAACCTTTGAACTCATAAATACCTCCATATTTGATAGTGTTTTTACAAAGTTTTTAATTCAAAGATTGAAAATGCATATGAATTATAAACCTTGTAGCATGGTTATATAGACAATAATGACAGATATTTTCCTATAAGACCTGTAGCAAGCAAAGTACCAACTAAGACAAGCAATAGCCCCGATACAATATTTACAACTCGATAGTGTTTTTTAATAAAGTCGAAGGATGTTTTTAATCTGTCAATCAATACAGCGCTTATAATAAAAGGGATACCAAGCCCCAAAGAAAAACACAATAGCATGATTATACCCTTTAAGCTTTCACCGCTATTAGCAGCTAACATTAATGCTGACCCTAAAAATGCACCAACACAGGGAGTCCAACCAATGGAAAATATGATACCAAAAAGAATAGAATAAAAGAAATTCGGTTCCTTGGTTTCAAGACCAATCCGTTTTGTGCTGTTGAAAAAGGGAAGCCTTATTATACCTATAAAATTTAGCCCAAACAAAATGACAATAGCACCTGTTACTATATTCACAGTCGTTTGATTTTTTCTTAAAAAACCACCAATGATGCCTGCCAAAGCGCCCATTGAAACGAACACTATTGTAAATCCCAGAACAAACCCCAAAGCATTTACAAAAGTTTTTCTCTTATTTCCCTGTGAATCTTGACCTGCAAAATATGAGATGTAAACTGGGAGCATAGGTAATAGGCAAGGTGAAATAAAAGTTATGATGCCCTCAAGGAAGGTTATTAAATAATCCATATTGTACCCCTCGTGTTTGTTTTAGTTCTATTAATTTTACCCCTGATTAGAAGATTCTAACAGGGAATTAAAAGAGGCACAAACGTATTCGATAAAAACATAAAGCAGTACCTTTATAATAAGCAGAAGCAATTGCACCATACCATTATTATATCAACAGTTTTGAAAAAACAAAACTATTCTTTTTACCATTAAACATGATATTATAAGATTACTTAGTAATTGTGTTTTAGCATTAAGGTGACATTAAAAATGCTAGAATGGTAAATGAAAATTTCGTGATATTACATATTTTACGTACTGCTGTAAAATATATTTCAGCTATGCATGAGAGCTTTCCGACACATATTGTATAGCTAATATTTATTTTGCTTAGAGTGCAAAACCATTATTAGGGTTACATCGCAAAAGCCTTATGTAAAGGGTCCTTGTAGATATTTGCATGTGATAATTATTTTAATAAATATAAAGTAAAATTGTAGTTTATGAACTTAAGTATAAATAATACAAAATTATTTAAAGGAGCTGTAATTTTATGAAATTTGATTTATTACACCCTGCAGATCAACTTGTTATGATGATGGAAAGAATTTATGGATATGGAATGACTACAACATCTGGTGGAAACCTATCCATTAAAGATGAAAACGGAGATATATGGATAACGCCTGCTGGCATAGATAAAGGCTCTCTTACCGACAAAGATATTGTACAGGTAAAACCCGACGGTACAGTTGTTGGAAAGCACAGACCGTCAAGCGAGCTACCATTTCATCGCTCAACCTATAAACAACGCCCCGATGTAAGAGCTGTTTTGCACGCGCATCCACCTGCTTTGGTTTCCTTTAGTATTGTAAGAAAGCTTCCAGATACAAGACTTATACCCGATGTGAATTTAATTTGTGGAGAAGTTGATATTGCTGAGTATGGTCTTCCTGGTAGTGAAGAGCTTGGTGATAAAATAGCCAATGTACTAAAGCGTGGCATTAATACCGTTATACTTGAAAACCATGGTATTATTGTAGTTGGGAAAAATCTATTTGAAGCTTTTATGTCCTTTGAAACGCTCGATTTTAGTGCACGCTTGGAAATAAGTGCACGGGGTATTGGAAATCCTGTTTCACTTACGTCTAAGCATGTCGAAATATCAAAGAATAAGAACAATGCTGAAATGAAAGAATTTATTCAAAAAAGCTATAGTAGCGAAGAAAGGCTGGCACGTAAAGAAATGTGCAAGCTTATCCATAGAGCATATGACCAGAGGCTTTTTACAAGTACACAGGGCACATTTTCCACGCGTATAGACGATAACTCCTTTATTATTACGCCCTTCGGTATTGACCGTAAATACCTTGATGTAGAGCAGATCGTTAGAATAGAAAACAATTGTCGAGAATATGGGAAAATGCCAAGCCGCTCGGTTACACTTCACAATAGCATTTATCAAAAGCATTCCCATGTTAATTCAATCATAATTGCTCACCCATTCAATATTATGACCTATGCAGTGACAGGTGAGCCCTTTGACTCAAGGACTATTCCTGAGAGCTATATTTTGCTTAGGGATATTCCTAAGCTACCTTTTGGTTCAAGCTTCATGCAGCCTTCAATGGTTGCAGATTTGTTTGTGCCAAGTACCCCAATAGCCCTTGTTGAAAATGATTGTGTTATTGTAACGGGAAGCTCATTGTTAAATGCATATGACAGACTCGAAGTAGCTGAATATAGCGCTAAGGCGTTAATTGCTACCAAAAATCTTGGCGATGTTGTGTCCATTAACGAGCCACAGATAGAGGATATTAAAGAAGCATTTAAGCTTGATTGAGGTGACACAAGCTGATGGGTGACGGGGGGCTGACACGGGCGGGGCTGACA
>DASRMZ010000093.1:0-9421 GCA_035647675.1 Thermoclostridium sp.
TCCCCATGGTTCTCATTCTCCTGGTTCACCTGTTGCCAAGAACTCCGTCCCCATGGTTCTCCCCCATGGTTCTCGTGCCAAGAACTCCGTCCCCGTGGTTCTACCCCGTGGTTCTACTCAGGCAAGATATATGAGTTTGCCAAACCAGTTACAGGACAGATATCTCCAAAATCAAACACCACCAATGAGCTTGCTGGAATGTGAGTTGTCTGTAGAAAATCGAACTTAGATATATAAATCTGGTGCCTGATCTTCTCTAATGGTAAAACCTTGAGGCGTGGAAGTATCATTTGAAGCTCATTTTGAAATGTTCTAATCTGGGTCTTTCTTTCCTTTCTATAATAACCATCCTCCTGCTTTTGCAAAAAGGTGGGCAATGAAGGATTTTTCATTGAGCTCAAATAGTCAAATCTAAGACTTTCTTTTAGATCGTGGGTAATGTCAGGGAAATTATGTTTTATATAATTATATAAAATTTCATAAAGATCAAATATCTTAATTGGTCTATCTAAATAACCCTTTTGGCGCATATATAAACTAATTTTTTCATAAAAATCAAAGTATGATTCTATTGAATTATTTATGAGCTTCATGGTTATAACAAACTTGCTTGAATTATAAAAATAGTCCATACAGGCCTCTATATCCTTCAGTCTAAGTAGCTCTGTCGGGGAAATAACATCATTTCGAATAACTTCATAGGGTGGATACTCGTGAAACAAATATCCGTGCTTAGATGCGTTTTTTCTCAGGGATGAGCCAGGCAAAAGCTTTAAAAACCCTAATTGAAAGTGATGTGCAAACAGCGAATATACATGATTAAAGGATTGCTTAAAGTCATCATAGCCTTCAAATGGTAACCCAGCAATCAAATCAACGTGCACATGAATATTTTCAAAAGACAAAATCTTAGCAATATTAGCAAGTGCTTTATTAATATCTTCATGTCTTTGGACAGCACTAAGTGTTTTTTCGTGAATTGATTGGATACCTGCTTCTATCTGAATCAAGCCCCTTGGCATCTTTTTGAGGCAATTTAACATATTGTCAGTTAATAGGCCAGGATCAATTTCAAAGTGAAAAACTATTCCTCTGGTAGAGTATTTTAAAACATAATTCCATATTTCAATCGCCCTTTTTTCATTGCAATTAAATGTTCTGTCAATAAATTTAACAATTATTGAGCCACTTTCAACTATCATATCCACTGCTTCATAAATACCTTCTAGGGGGAAATAACGCACCCCGCTGGTTATAGATGACATGCAATATGCACATTTAAAGGGACATCCCCTTGATGCTTCAATGTACGCTATTTTGTTTTTAAGCGATTCTTTCTTTATGTTCTTGTATGGCAGCTTAAGGGTAGATATTTCCTTCACTTCTGAATATTCTTTTAACCATAGCATCTCTTCTTCATTTGGCTTTGAATTATTACTCAATAAATTAAGAAGATAGGATAATTTTACTTCCCCCTCACCGCCTATTATATAATCTACACTTTTCTTATCAGCTAATAGCCCTCCATTTTCAAAGCTTACCTCCGGTCCACCTGCAATTATAATGATATATGGAAGTGCCTTTTTCAAATCATCGCATAACTTTGAAACCAGTTCTATATTCCAAATATAACATGAAAATGCTACTACATCGGGGTTTTGGCTTAGTATGCCTGAATATATTCGATGAATAGGATCATTTATTGTAAATTCAATTGTATTTACATTATCTATTTCATTGCATGCAGATTTTAGATATAATATAGCTAGATTTGTGTGTACAAACTGCGAGTTTATAGCTACAAATAAAGTCTTCATCCATTTCTCCTTCTCTTTTACAATACGTTTTTGTGCGTATTGGGGCAAAAACTATTATTAAAGTGCCCGGGCTGTAGATTTATCTTTAAGTTTGTAAACGAAAGCAAGTATCTCAGCGACAGCCTGATATAATTCAGGTGGCACTTCCTGTCCAACTTCAACGGTTCTATATAACGTCTGAGCAAGAGGTTTATTTTCAACCACCTCTACACTATTTTCCTTAGCAACCTCCTTTATGCGCTTCGCAAGATAGTCCTGACCCTTTGCCAAAACAATGGGCGCCGGTGCTTTGCTTAAATCATAACTAATTGCCACTGCGAAATGTGTAGGGTTTGTGATAACAACATCTGCCTTTGGAACTTCACTAAGCATTCTTCTTCCAGAAATCTCTCTTTGCTTGCTGCGAATTCTCTGTTTGATTTCGGGATTGCCTTCGGTTTCTTTATACTCTTCTTTTATCTCCTGTTTTGTCATTTTTAAATCCTTCTCATATTGCCACCATTGGTATCCAAAATCCAGCACTCCTATTGCAAGCATCGCAAAACAAATCTTTATTGCAATATCCAAAGTAGTGGTGATTATGTATTCAGCTACAGATAGCACATCTAAATCCATGAGTTTCATTATATTTGGGGCCTCACCTAATATACTATTCCAAGCAACAACACCCACTATGGTTATTTTTAGTATTGACTTTATCAACTCTACAATACCACGCATGGAAAATATTCTTTTTATACCATTAAGGGGATTTAATTTGCTAAACTTTGGTTTTAGAGGCTCTAATATGAAAAGCCACCCCACCTGTGCGTAATTTACAACTACCCCCACTACAAGTGCTACGGCAAACAAAGGTCCTACTATTTTAAGTAATTGCACCAATACCAATCCCATTAGCTTAAGCAGTTCATTTACTGATGCGAAATCAAGGTTAAGGGCAAGATCACCTATACACAAATGAAAAAAAGCCGCAATTTGCGTATAAATATATTGAGTAAGAACTTTAAGGGTTAGAAAAAGAAGCAACAGTACTAAAGCAGAAGAGACTTCTCGGCTATGAAGAACTTGCCCTTTTTCTCTGGCATCTCTTTTCCTTCTGGGCGTTGCTTTCTCTGTTTTTTCACCTTCACTGGCAAAAAACTGTAAATCCACTCGGATTGGCTCTTGAACCCTGTTAATATTTATCGGTTTTACTTGAACCGACATGTTTTTAAGGCATATTAACCCTATCAATACCCTCCCCTTATTACACCAAGAAATTTAAGCATTTCCTCATACATACCACCCATGAGAACATGAACAATATTTCTGAATGTACCCAATGTCGCGAAAATTACGATTAGTCCCACCAATATTTTCAATGGCATCCCAACGACAAACACATTCATCTGTGGAACAGTCTTTGCAATAATCCCAAGTGCAATATCTGCAATGAGAATTGCCGCAGTTATTGGTGCAGCAATCTTAAAGCTTATTGTAAACACCGATGTAATAATATCTATAGAAAAATCTATTAATGATTGATCTAATACTATTTTACTGCCTATTGGAAATAAAGTAAAACTATCAACTAAAGAAAGGATAATAAGATGTTGCCCATCTATGATCAGGAGCATCATCATAGCAATTATATAATATACGTTTGAAGTAATGGGTATTTGTATATTTGTTACTGGATCAAAAACATTTACCATACCAAACCCGATGTGCATATCTATCATCTGACCAGCAATATAAATTGCTGTAGTAATAAAGTATGAAATATACCCTAACATCAGTCCCACCATGAATTCCTTTCCCGCTAACAGAACAAAAGCAAGCAAGCTGTTATATGAGCCTAAATCAGGCACAGGAACAATGTATGTAAGGATAATTGCAAACAAAAAAGAAAAGCACACCTTATAATACGCCGGTATGTTTCTCCTGCCAAAAAGGGGCGAAACAACAAACAACCCCGTTACTCGGATAAATATTAACAAAAGTATATCCCATAAATCAAGTAATAATTCAAAATCCATATTCATAAGCATTAATAAATAAATTTGAGAATATTCTCATAAACACCCAACGTAAATTCTTTTAAGGTTGTCATCATCCATGAGCCAACTACAAATAATGTGAGGAAAACAGCAAGAATTTTCGGAACAAAAGAGAGAGTCTGCTCTTGAATTTGTGTTGTGGCTTGAAATATGCTCACCGCTAACCCTACTATTAGTGCTACCCCTAGCAAAGGTGCAGACAGCTTTATTATAACTAATATGGCTCCCCGAGCTATATCTAAAACCTGCTGTTCGATAAGAAATCTCTCCTTTTTTTGGCTGTTTTATGTAAAGGTACAATTTATATTGCTTTATAAAGCGCTACCCAAAGGACTGTATTATGGTTTCAACCACCAGGTTCCATCCATCCACCAGTAAAAATAGCAATATCTTAAATGGCATGGATATCATTACAGGTGGTAGCATCATCATACCCATCGACATCAAGGTACTTGCAACTACCATATCTATAACAAGGAAAGGAATATATATCATGAAACCTATTTTAAATGCTACCGTAAGCTCACTTATCATAAATGCAGGAATTATAACTCTCATTGGTAAATCCCCTACATTTTCTGGTGCTGGTATTTCTGCAAGATTTGCAAATAAAGCTAAATCCTTTTCTCTTGTTTTTGCTTTAATTAGCATAAAGTCCCTGATGGTATCTGAAGCATTATCAATGGCTTGTTCCGATGTGATTTCATTTTCGGAAAGTGGAATTAATGCTTGCTCGTTTATCTCAACTAAAACTGGGGACATTATAAAAAGCGTTAAAAATAATGCCAAACCAATTAAAACCTGATTTGGTGGCATCTGTTGAGTTCCCATTGCGTTTCTAAGAAATGAAAGTACTATAATTATTCTTGTGAAGGAAGTCATCATAATAACAATTGAAGGAAGAAAAGCAAGTAATGATAAATAAAACAGCAATTTTATGCTGTCTGATACATCTTCGGCATTACTAGGCGTGTTTACTGTAATGCCGTCATTTGAGATGGTTATAGCAGGCTCAGCATATGAATTAATGCAAAAAGCTACCATTAGAAGCGTAAAGATCCCTATTGAAATAATTAGCTTTCTTCTTTTTCTTGGCATGTGCTTTGCTCTTCCTTATCTTCATGGCTTTTTCTTTGCATATGTTGCAGCCTGCGTATGTTTTCTTTTAGTGGTTTATCCTGTTCCTGCGGTTCTGTATGCTTTTTCTTTCTTTCCACTCGCTTGGTGCTTGTATTTAAATATTTTTCAAATATTTGTTTAAAATCGAAACCCTCTCCACTGGTTTCTTCTAACTGTGTGGCTTCTTCTATATCTTCATTGTCGTTTATTGCTACCTTTGCCACCATCTTTAATTCTTTCTTGGCAGATACAAACAAAAAGTGCTCTGAACCCACCCGTATAAGCAATAACTGCTTGTCCAATCCAACGCCTATTTGCTCAACAACCTGGATATGCTTTGCCTTCGCCACCGTAGAAAACTTTTTTCCAACAAAACGTGATGCTACATAAGCAAGATAAAGCACACAACAGAATACAAGAACGATACCTAATAATTCAAGTATAACACCTGTTGTTTCTGGTCCCTGAGACGAGTCACCAGAAAAAAGAAGAATAAATGCTCCATATACTAAGTACGTCATTTTGCTATCCAACTACTTTTTTGACAGCTTCTAAAACTCTATCGGCTTGGAATGGTTTAACAATAAAATCACGGGCACCTGCTTGTATCGATTCTATGACCATCGCTTGTTGCCCCATCGCAGAACACATAATAATTTTAGCCTCTGCATTTACTTCTTTTATATGCTTAACAGATTGTATCCCATCCATTTCTGGCATTGTAATATCCATTATTACTAAGTCGGGCTCAAGCTCTTTATATTTTTCAATTGCTTTAATCCCGTTCTCAGCCTCTCCAACAACTGTATAGCCATTCTTGGATAGAATATCTTTAATCATCATCCTCATGAAAGCTGCATCATCTACGATCAAAATATTAGCCATACTAAAAATCCTCTCCTTGTACGTCGTACGTAATAAATAGAAAAAATGAACATATGATTATTATATAGTATAATTTATGTAAATCAAAGTCTTTTTGAGGGATGAATAATATCTGTAATTCTTACCCCAAAACTTTCATCAATTACAACTACTTCTCCACTTGCAATATTTTTTCCATTGACCAGTATATCTACAGGCTCTCCTGACAGTTTATCAAGCTCAATAATAGAACCTTGCCCAAACTCAAGAATCTCTTTTATTTTCCTGTTGGTTCTACCTAATTCAACGGTAATTTTTAGAGGTACATCCATTAATAAACCAATGTTTTGAGCTTCTAAAGCTGAAACACTTGTATCAAAGGATTGAAATTGCGCAGGTCTTACATTCACAGGCGGCTGTTGATTTACTGGCGGTGGCATACTCGGCATTTGATAAGCATTCGAGTAGTCCTTTTGTGGTACCCTATACTCTTGCTGTTGTTGGGTAACAGTACCATCAGGTTGTCCCATTGCAGGTCTTGCAGCAGACCTTTCAGGTTCTATCCTATTAGGTTGTTCATCAGCTTTCTGAGCTTCTATAAGCGTCTTAACCATTTCCCTAGCAAAATCAATAGGTATTATTTGCATAATTGAACTATCAATTAGCTCACCTACCTTCAGTGTAAATGCCACAGTTACAATTTGTTCTTCCTTATCAAACCTTATATTATCAAGGTCTTCATTAAAGTGAATAAGCTGTGATATGGGGGGCGAAATATCAACTCTCTTTTGAAACATAGAAGATAATGATGTTGCAGAGGATCCAACCATCTGGTTCATAGCCTCACTAATTGCACTTAGATGAAAGTCTGATAATTCTGCATCCTCTTGTATACTACCCGTTCCACCCATCATTAAATCAGTAATAACGTGAACATCGGGTTCTTTCATTATTAGAAGGTTGTCACCCATTAATCCATTAGTATATTTAACCTTAACAGCAATATAAGGTTCAGGATACTCCTTTGAAAGTTGGGACCACTTTGTCACAGAAACCTTTGGGGTTGTTATTGTTACCTTTTGCCCCAATAGCATATACAAGGTAGTTGCAGAGGTCCCCATACCTATGTTTCCAATCTCTCCAATTGCATCTATTTCTTCTTCTGTAAGAACTTCAAGAGCTGTTTCTACGTTGTCCGTATCATCATCTGCACTTAAACTTCCACTTAACAATGCATCTATTTCTGCTTGAGAAAGCATGTCACCCATTACTCCCCCTCCTCTCTTATTACGTTAGTTACTTTAACTGAAGATTTATTATTTTTTACACCGGGTTTTCCATCAAACTTATATAATGAACCAACCATTACTTCAATGTCACCATCCACAGGGGTCTCTAAAGGTATAACATCACCTACCTGCAATTCTAAAAACTCTCCTACTAAAAGAGTTACTTGACCAAGTATGGCAGTAACGGGTATTTTCGTCTCTGCTATTCTCTGCTCTATTGCATACTTAGATTCTTCTGTAGTACCTTTTTCTATTCTAGAAAACCACACTTTAGTGCTTAATTTATCAAGCACAGGCTCTACTACTATATGAGGAATACAAAGATTCATCAATCCTTCAACCTCTCCGATAACTACATGGAATGTTGCAAGGGCAACCATTTCTGTTGGGTTAATTATCTGAGCAAACTGAGCATTAGTCTCAATCCTGTCAAGCGTAGGTTTTATTTTCACCACATTCTCCCACGCCTCTGGCGCAAATGTTAACATCTGCGAAATAATTCGCATCAATATAGCAACTTCAATTTCAGTAAAACCGCGTGCCCTCTCCTCTTCGCCCCCTCCTTTACCCCCAAGCATCCTTTCTATTAATGCATAAGAAATAGAAGGAGATAAATCTAAAATTATACTGCCTGGAAGAGGTTTAAAATCTACAATAGCTAATACAGCAGGGTGTGCTATTGAATTTGTAAATTCAGAGTATTGGACAGCTTCTATTGAAATTACATCCACCTGAACCCATGACCTTAAATATCCCGAGAAGAAGTTTGTTATAAGCCTTGCATAATTCTCTTGGATAATCTGTAATGTGCGCAAATGGTCTTTTGCAAACTTGCTCGGTCTTTTAAAATCGTGATTCCTAATTTTCTTTTCATTTTTGTCCTTCTTGAGTTCCAGAGCGCTTATCTCACCAGAGCTCAATTGGTTCAATAAATCATCAATTTCATTTTGGGATAATATATCCCCCAATTTGCTCCCCCCTTATATTACCAACAGGGTGTACTTTACTGCGGAAGCATCTGTAAAGTTACTCTGTATACTATTTTTAGTTTAGTCTGCTTATTTTCGTTTAATATTTCATTGAATAAATCCATAAGGTCATCCCTAGCTTTATATCTAGTTTCCATTTCTTTTGCCTCATTAACAGTCATATTGGCAAAATAGTCACCTACTGCTTCCTCAAGCTCACTTAAGTATAATACAGAAACTAAGTTAGTAATCTCTTTTTCTTTTTTTCGTTTTGCTCCTGCATCACATTTTAACGAAACAGAAACCATGACAATTGAGTTTGGGGTTGACCCATCATCCTTTAATGTGAGTATCTTTTCTTCACCATTAAATAATTTAAACTCTATCATTTCATCATCAGGAACTATTCGTTCACCGATGGCATTATCAACATGAGCTTTACCTGATGTTTGCTGGTTAGGATTGAACGAAATAAATAAAAATATAATAATAACCGCTAAAGCCAGAGAAAGTATTGCAATAATTGCCAATAAAATTGTATATATACTCTTCCCTTCCAATCCGCACACTCCTTACTTAATCTTTTATGGTCTAGAAAAACAATTTTGCTTATATTCTATCACTTTTTGTACAATTTCTTCAACAGTTTCTGCAACAACGAATTTTTTTCCGTTGGTTAATGTAATAACGGTGTCAGGGGTTTCTTCTATAGTCTCTATCCATTCACAGTTAAGTACATATGATTTTTTATTCAATCTAGTAACATCAATCATTTTTTTCACCAGCCTTATTCAGTCTTGCTAACTGTAATTACATTTTAGATGAAAACCGGTTTTAAACAACATAAACCGGCTTTCATCGTTTTTAATACTTAATGATTATCGTTTCATATTTGTCAGTTCCTGAAGCATTTCGTCAGAAGCTGTCATAGTTCTACTGTTAGCTTGGAAGCCACGCTGTGTAACAATCATTTGAGTAAATTGCTGTGCTAAATCCACATTGGACATTTCTAATGTTCCCGGGTTTAGGCTACCAGCGCCTTCTGTACCTGCTCTGAGTGCCCTTGAAAAATCACCAGAGTTTGTGCTTGGAATAAATAAGTTACTGCCTGCCTTTTGTAATCCAGCAGCGTTGTCAAAAACCGCAAGCCCAACCATACCAAGGGGCTGTTGACGACCATTGCTATATACACCTGTCATTATCCCATCAGAACCTATGTTAAAGGATGTCAGTGACCCTGGAGGATAACCATCCACCTGTGTTGGTTTAACAGAGCTAGAATCTGCAAACATAGATAGCTTTTCAAAATTCAGCTCAAATTCAAA
>DASRMZ010000094.1:0-9897 GCA_035647675.1 Thermoclostridium sp.
ACCTATAACAGTTCAGTGCTGGGGGATTATTATGAATGATTATAATTTAAAATATGGAAGTAAGGATGTAGTAAAAGCTGCAATATACATGGCTTTATCAGAAAGCCGGGAGGAAGAAAAAACATTGAAGCATCAGTACTACGAAAAGGGTATAAAATGTTGTGGTGTAGATTTTGGCGGTGACTATATAAGCTCAATAATTAAAATTGTCGAAAGAGCAGTGGTTGCAGCAAAGCGCGAAGAAGTAATTTTTGAAAACCATTCTGAACAAGGAGCAGTTGCGGGGGCAACTCGTGAGGCTTTAAATCAAATTTCCAGCAAAGCCATCGGATTGAATATTGGTGGAAAGATAGGTGTGGCAAGATACGACGACCATGTTGCAGTTAGTGTATTCTTTGCTGTAGGTCTTTTACATCTCAATGAAATAGCGATAGGTGTAGGTCATAGAGTATTATAAACTAAAACACTATGGAGGAGATTGTTTGAAAAATATACAAATAGCAATAGACGGTCCTTCGGGGGCAGGAAAAAGCACAATGGCAAAGATGATTGCTAGAGAATTAGATATTTTATATCTTGATACAGGTGCTATGTATCGTGCGGTAGCATTAAAAGCAATATTGTCGGGCATTGATACTAAGGATAGCCAAGCTTTATCTGAGATGGTAAAAAACATTAACTTAAATATTGTATACCAAGATGGAACTCAGAAGGTTATCCTAGATGGAAAGAATGTTACCGAAGACATACGTACCCCCAAAGTGACAGTAGGATCCTCTGATGTGGCAGTTATTCCTGCTGTAAGAGAGAAAATGGTGGAATTACAACGTGAGATTGGTCAAGAAAAAAGTGTAATAATGGATGGCCGTGATATTGGAACAAAAGTATTGCCAGAGGCTGATATTAAAATATTTCTTACAGCCTCTGTTGAGGATAGAACAAGAAGAAGGTACGAAGAGCTTGAAGAAAAAGGTACATTGAAGCAGACCTTTGAAGAATTAAAGGAAGAGATGGCATATCGGGATAAAAATGATAGCAGTAGAGCTCATTCTCCTCTTAAAAAAGCTGAAGGCGCAATATTACTTGATACGACAGGTTTTTCTATCGAGGATTCAGCTAGGACAATACTTGAAATTATAAAGTCGAGGATATAGGTATGTTTTATAAATTTGTTATTTTTTTAGCTAGAGTTTTCTTTTTGCTATTTTATAGAGTTGAGTATAAAGGGGTGGAAAATATTCCAAAGCAGGACGCATTAATAGTATGTAGCAATCATATTAGTTTGCTAGATATGTTTTTGTTTGCTCCCCTTATACCAAGGAAGATTCACTTTATGGCAAAAAAAGAACTATTTGATATACCGCTATTAAACATTATTTTGAAGAGTCTAGGAGCTTATCCTGTAAATAGGGGGCATGGAGACCGTAATGCGGGAGAAAGAACTTTACAGTTACTGGACGAAGGCAAGGCTGTAGGTATTTTTCCAGAGGGAACTAGACGTAAAAAAAATCAAAGTAGGATTAGACCTAAAGCTGGAACTGCTTTGTTTGCACTCAAATCTGGAGCACAACTTCTCCCCATTGGTATATTTGGTAGTTATAGAATATTTTCAAAATTAAAAGTAGTATATGGTGAGCCATACAAAATAGATTATCCAGCAGGACAAAAGGCTACTAAAGCAGAAATGCAGAAAATGGTTGATGATTTAATGGATAAGATATACTCATTTGATCAGGATTAATAAATACAATACATAAGGCTTTTTCAATATATTCTAAACACAGTATGAACACACAGTATGAACACACAGTATGAATACAAAAAAACGCCCCTCTGTGTTCCAAAACTAGGAGGATGTTAATATGGCTAATATAGTTGTTGCAGATTCAGCAGGGTTTTGTTTTGGTGTTGATAATGCAGTAAAGTTAGCATTTAAGACATTAGAAAACTCACCAGACAATACATGTACATTTGGGGAGTTAATTCACAATAGACAAGTATCAGAAGGGCTCAAAAAAAAAGGAGCCAGGGTTATTCTAAACACAGATGAACTAAAAAACAATGACCATGTGGTTATAAGGGCCCATGGAATCGGGGAAGCTGTATATAATGAAATTAATAATAAAAAAGCTATCATACATGACGCCACCTGTCCATATGTAAAACGAATACATAGGCTTGTAGGAGAAAAACATGCGGATGGATGTATGATTATTATAGTTGGAGACAAGAATCATCCTGAGGTTATTGGTATCAATGGGTGGTGCGAGAACAAAGCATTTATTGTTTTAACTGAAGAAGACGTTGATGAACTTACTTATACTACCAAATGTGTATGCGTTTTTTCTCAAACAACTATGAAGCCTGAAAAATATGAAGAGATTTACAAAATAATTAAGAAAAAGTTTGCAAATGCGATAAAATTTGATACAATATGTAATGCAACTGAAAAACGACAACGGGAGGCAAAAGATATATCTAGTGTCGTTGATATGATGATTGTTATTGGTGGCAAAAACAGCTCCAATACACAAAAATTATATGAAATTTGTTCCGAAAACTGCCCGTTGACTTTTAAAATCGAAACCATGGCGGAGCTACTACCATTGGCTATAAAGAATATTAACACTATAGGGATTACCGCAGGGGCTTCTACTCCAGACTGGGTAATCAAGGAGGTTATTGAAACAATGGAAGAGATTTTGAACAAACAGGAGAACGAGGTGTCTTTTGAAGAGACAAGTGAAATGACTTTTGAAGAGGCATTCGAAGAATCTGAAGTAAACAGCTTAAGATCAGGAGAGGTTGTTAATGGCCGTATAATTGGTTATAATACGTCCGAAGTTTTTGTTGACCTCAATTACAAAGCAGATGGAGTTATTTCGATGGAAGAATTCCTGGAAGATCCCGATTTTGACCCTGTGACAGATTTAAAGGAAGGAGAAGAAATCCTTGTTTATATTATTAAAATAAACGATGGTGAAGGCAATGTATCTCTTTCCAAAAAGAGAGTGGATTCAATTCGCGGAATGGAAGAAATTGAAGAAGCCTTTAATGAAAAGAAACCACTTGAAGCTGTTGTAAGAGAAGTTGTTAAAGGTGGCGTGGTAGCAAGTTATAAAGGCATAAGAGTCTTTATTCCCGCATCACAGGTTTCAGACCATTATGTTAAGGATTTAAATGAATTCCTAAAGAAAAAAGTAAAG
Organism: Thermoclostridium sp.; assembly: GCA_035647675.1. GTDB lineage: Bacteria > Bacillota > Clostridia > DSM-8532 > DSM-8532 > Thermoclostridium. The sequence continues at coordinate 3,207 of DASRMZ010000094.1, forward strand.
TTTGAAGTTATAGAAATGTCTAAGAATAAACGCCGTGTTGTAGGTTCTTCCAGAAACGTTATCGAAAAAGAAAAGTCTGAAAAAATGGCTGAGTTTTGGGATAATGTTGAAGTGGATAAAGAATACACAGGCAAAGTTAAAAGCCTTACCAATTTTGGTGCATTCGTTGATCTTGGTGCTGTTGATGGTTTAATTCATATATCTGAATTGTCTTGGAAGAAGATAAAGAAGCCATCTGAAGTAGTTAAGGTTGGTGACGAAGTCACTGTTAAAATTTTAGGGTTTGATAAAGAAAAACAAAAAGTATCACTCGGTTATAGAAAAGCTGAAGATAACCCATGGTTCAATGTTGAGCAAAAGTATTCAGTTGGAGACATTATCGAAGGTAGGATTGTACGTCTAGTTCCTTTCGGTGCATTTGTTGAATTGGAAGAGGGCGTTGAAGGTTTAGTCCATATCTCGCAAATTTCCAATGTACGTTTAGGTAAACCTGAGGAAGTTCTATCGGTTGATCAGGCTGTTAAGATGAAGGTGTTGGAAGTTAACCCTGAGTTAAGAAAAATCAGCTTAAGCATTCGTGAAGTAGAGCCGATAGATCCTGAAATAATTCAAGAAAGTGCTCCTGTATTTCGTAAGAACGAGACTCCTACTGCACATGTTGAAGAACTGAAAAACACCATAGGTGATATTTTCAAGGAAGAACAAAAAGAGCAGGAAGCGCAAGAAGAACAAGAAGAACAAGAAGAACAAGAAGAGTAGGTTATAAATAATTATTAAGTTATGCCGATACATTAGCAAGACCGGAGTCTCCGGTCTTGTTTGGTATATACGAGAACTGGAATAGTTATACATCAGCTATTAAAGGCTTTTGTGGTGCACCCTAAATAAATAGTACCTGTACAATGTGCGCCATCGAACCCTTATACATACTACAATATATTGTGCATCGGCATGTAAAATATGTAACAGCACAAAATGTTTTATTAAAGGCATAAATGTAACCTAAAAAAGTATGGGTTGAGAATGTAATCCGTACTAAAATCACGCTATTGACTTAATTGATATGCATTAACTAGGAGATACAAATGAATGACTATGAAGATTTCAAACAGGTTTTTTATAAACATTCAAATATCGACTTAAATCTTTATAAGGAAAAACAGATGAAACGTCGTCTTACATCTTTGGTTGAAAGAAACGGGTATTCAAGTTTCATGGAATTTCTTCTTGCAAGTTTGAAAGATAAGGATCTATATCAGACATTCGTTAATTATTTAACTATTAATGTATCAGAATTTTATAGAAATCCAAGTCAGTGGGAAGTATTTGAAAATACTATTATCCCATCCATTATTGAAAGAATAGGTTCTATTGAAAATATTAAGATCTGGAGCTCAGCCTGTTCTACTGGAGATGAACCTTATACTATTGTTATGATTTTGAACAAATTTTTTCCTTTGTCAAAAATCAAAATTATTGCTACTGATATTGATGAGTCGGCTATAGAAAAAGCATTGATAGGTCTATACTCTTCGAGAAGCATCAAAGAGCTACCAAAGGAGTTTTTGGAAAAGTATTTTACTCGTGTAACGGATGAAACGTTTAAGATATCTAATGATGTTATCAATTGTGTAGATTTTAAGCAACTAAACCTTCTTGAGGATACATATCCTCAAAATATGGATTTAATTGTATGCCGTAATGTTCTAATTTATTTTACTGAGGAAGCTAAGGATCTAATATATAGCAACTTTAACCGTGCATTAGTGGATGGCGGAATTCTTTTTTTAGGTAGTACGGAGCAAATTATTGGAGCTAACCAGCAGGGTTTTAAGTCTGTAAAAACATTCTTTTATCAAAAAACACACGAAATCTAATAATTATGGGGATATTTAATATGGTAGAGATGACAGATATGTCCAAAGAAGAACTTTTAGTGGTAATAGAAATTAAAGATCAAATCATTAATGATTTAAAAGATGAGATAGCAAACTATCAAGAGCTTGTCAAAGAAATACTGGATAAAAAAGATTAATGCTCTTGATTACATGATGTATAATAAATGCTTTTATTATACAATTTTAAAATATGTAACATCGCAAAATAATCTAACAGGGCGAATATTTAATATACGCCCTTAGTTTGTGTTTTTTTCCTCACAGGCTTTGAGCTTGGAGTATTTATAATATCTTTTACACAATGGGAGCAAGAAGCATTATTTCTTCATTATCATTGTAAATTGAGCTAAATTGAGAAATTGGTAAGGGATTCCTACCTAAACCAGCTTCAATAGTATATCCTGGTTTTGCAAAATCTTCAATAAACCAATCCTTGTAACCCGCATATGCTGCCTCGTAAGGTGTTTCAGATAATTCATAACCACTTGCTCGGGAGAATATCTCTCCGATTTTCCTAGCATTGGGAATTTGTATATTTTTATAGAGCCAATAAATAACTTGACCTTGCGTATGGTATGAAATGACCAATTTAAAATTATGTTGCCTTGTAAAATTCGCTACAGCCTGAGTTTCGGGTTCGGATAGGGGAGCAGGACCTCCGAAACGTGTAGGGCCAGGACCGAAGATTCCAAGGGATTCCTCCTGCGCTTTTGCTTCTTCCCAGCTTGCAGGATAGTTTCTATTCAAATCCGTTCCTCTTATATTTGCCTGCCAAACCTGCGAGAAAGGAAGACCTGTATTATTCCATTGAAGAAGCTGCTCATAATAAGGATTGCTTTCTTGAAGGCCTTCAAGCACAAGGTCTACACCATCTGGATTAACCATTGGTATGATATAGATACTGCTTCTATTCCATATTTCACGGACATTGTATCCACGGATAGAGTGACCCAATGCATATGCATGACAGAAGTTTTCAATAAACTTCATTAAAAGGGGAGTTGTGATCCATTCAAGTGCATGATGCGCTCCGTTGTAGTGCACTTCATTAGGACCTTCTCCTAATCTAATATAATAAAGGTTTTTACCAAGCACACTTTTTCCTGCAACACCTGTTTCTATAAAAGGGTATACTGCTTCTAAACCATCAATATCCATTTCAAGAATGCTATATGTGTAATCAATATCAGTAAATACAATATCAATACCATATGGTACAGTAATTAGCTGTCCAACTCTTAAGTATATTGGGTTTACGCCTGGATTTGCTGTTAGTATAGCATTAACTGTTGTATGATATCTTTGTGCGATATTGTATAGAGTGTCTCCAGGACGAATTGTATATGTATCATATCCTCGAAGAAAGCTTTGAAAATAGTTCCATGTAATTGGACCAACTATTCCATCGGGTGTAAGGTTGTTATCCCTTTGAAATGCTCTTACAGCGTTTTGCGTCTGCTGACCGAATATTCCATCCACAGCTCCAGGATTATAACCAATTCTTACCAAAAGGCTTTGGATTAGTTTTACATACGGACCCTGCGAACCAATCTTTAAAGTTTCCATCAAATCACCACATATAATTATTTTAATAACATCATATTATTTAAATTTAAAATAGTTACCCAAGTTATTAGATATACCTGCGAATAGTAAAAAATATATGATATCGCATAATGTTCAACATTAGTCCCTATATATATTTAGTATCGAATGTGTTAAAATATGAATCAAATAATTAATCCATGTGAAATCAGTGAATTAAATAGTTTTAATAAAAAAGTATATAGAACATTTTTATTATTACCAACTCCAGGGGGGATATATACATGAGGAAGATTATATTAGTACCTGATTCTTTTAAAGGTACCATGAGTTCTATACAAATATGCAATATTATGGAGGAGCGGCTCAATAAGTATTTTCCAAAAGCACAAATAGTTAAGATACCTGTTGCAGACGGTGGCGAAGGCTCGGTAGAATCACTTGTTAGGGCAGTCGGTGGCGAAATGGTTTATGCTAAGGTAAAAGGACCATACTTTGATACCATTGAGTCTTTCTATGGAATACTATCAGATGGTGAGACAGCCATTATAGAGATGGCTGCAGCTGCTGGACTTCCAATCGTAGGGGATAGAAAAGATCCTTCTAAAACAACTACCTATGGTGTTGGAGAGCTAATTCGACATGCTATTATGGATGGTTGCAAAAATATCATTATTGGACTTGGTGGAAGTAGTACAAACGATGGCGGAGCAGGGATGGCTGCAGCTTTAGGTGTGAAGTTCATTAATAAAGATGGAAATGTGTTTGTTCCTGTTGGTGGTACTTTATCTGAAATAGAAAGTATTGATATTTCAGAAGCTTTAGATTTATCCAACCTAAATATTACTGCCATGTGTGATGTAGATAACCCATTGTATGGTGTAAATGGTGCAGCTAGAATTTTCGGTCCACAAAAAGGTGCCGATGAAGAAATGATCAAATTACTTGACCAAAACTTAAGCCATTTCGCAAGCATTATAAAGGAACAGTTAGATAAAGATATACTTGACATGCCCGGAGCGGGTGCAGCAGGTGGAATGGGTGCAGGAGTTGCAGCTTTTCTTAACGCAAAGCTAAAGCGTGGTATTGATGTTGTTCTTGACACCGTTGGATTTAATGCACTGCTAAAGGGTGCAGATATGGTTTTTACAGGCGAAGGTAAAATAGATGGACAAAGTCTAAGGGGCAAGGTAGTTCATGGAGTTGCAGTTAGGGCAAAGGAGCAGGCTGTACCAGTTATAGCCGTAGTTGGTGATATTGGGGATGACATTGAAGGGATTTACGATGCAGGGGTGTGTGCAATAGTTAGCATAAATAGAGTTGCTGTACCTTTTGAAGATGCAAGTTTGAGAAGCAAAAGTGATCTTGCACTTACAATGGATACTATATTGAGGCTTCTTAATATTTGAATATCTTACCAAGCACTTTTGTTTTTATTAAATTACGAAGAAGGGTAAAAAAGAGGCGTATCGGTACATACCGTCAACATTTTACAAAAGGAAGGTTTAATACATGCAAATATTAGTTGATGCTGATGCCTGCCCAGTAAAGCAAATCATTGTCCGATTGGCGAAACAGCACAATATCCCAGTCACCATGATGATTGATACCTCCCATGAGCTTAACGACGGCTACAGCACCGTCATCACCGTGGATAAACAGGCCGACAGTGTGGATTTTGCGCTGATGAACCTGCTAACTGGTGAGGATATTGTGGTGACGCAGGATTTTGGTCTAGCTGCTATGGTTCTTGGTAAGGGTGCGAAAGCCATTAACCAAAACGGACTGATATTTACTGAAAAGAACATAGATAAGCTGCTGTTTGAGCGGCACATAGGGCAAAGGATACGCCGCAGTGGCGGTCGTACAAGGGGCCCTGCCAAACGAACAAAGGATGACAATGCCCGCTTTGAGGCAGCGTTTGAGAGCTTGCTGCAAGCCAATGAATAGTGTATGAGAGCAGCCTTAACTTAAAACCTATCAATGCTCTAAAATTAAAGAAATCAAAAAACAGAGGGGATACTCTTATTTGCGCACCTAAAAATTAAGAAAATATGCAAGCTAATTTTTCCCTACTTGTGTTTAGAAATCATGGTTTTTATGATAAAATAGTATATAAGAGCTCATATTATTTATAAGAAACGTTACATAACAGTGAGTTATTTATTAATGTTCAGCGGTACACAAAGGATGTAACATCGTAAAATGCTTATCAAATGAATATTATAAGAGGAGGGATTTTATGTTTTCTAAAAACATGTCTGAAGCATGTAAAACCACTTTAATAATTCTTTCAATTGTAATCCCGATTATCGCAATATTAGTGATATTGCTAGTGTGGTCTAAACGCACTAATGATAAGGCTACGGGAAATTAATTATTAATGATAAAAGGTAGAAATATGTTTCGTGAATTTTCCAGAACTGAGCTATTAATTGGCAAGGGAGCTTTAGAAAAACTTAAAAAATGTAAAGTGGCTATCTACGGTATAGGTGGCGTTGGCTCCTTTGTGGCTGAAGGACTTGTAAGGGCTGGTATTGGTAGCTTTGTGCTTATTGACGATGATGTAGTAGACATTACAAATATAAATCGCCAACTTCATGCCACTAGTAAAACTATAGGTAGAGCAAAGATTGAAGTCATGCGTGATAGGATCCTTGAAATAAATCCAAGCGCAAGGGTTGAAGCAATAAAAAAGTTTTATTTGCCAGAATGTGCTATGGAAATTATTCAAGGAGATGAGGATTATATTGTTGATGCTATTGACACAGTTACTGCAAAAATTGATCTAATACTCAATGCACAAAGGCTTGGGATTCCAATAATAAGTGCTATGGGTGCTGGTAATAAACTTGATCCTACCCAGTTTGAAATTACTGACATTTATAAGACTTCTGTTTGCCCTCTTGCAAAGGTTATGAGAAGAGAGCTAAGAAAACGGAACGTCACATCACTAAAAGTAGTGTACTCAAAAGAGGAACCCATAAAGCCTAGGAATTTGGTTGAAAGTAATGGTATTGAAACTGATGAAGTTAGTTATAGCACATATGATGAGAGCAGTTATGATGCTGCATTTACCTGTTCAAATGAATCGAAAAACAAAGGTGTAAAACGTCAAACACCTGGAAGCATTTCTTTTGTGCCATCCGTTGCCGGTCTTATAATTGCAGGGGAAGTGGTTAAAGATTTGATAAAATAATTATATATTATTATCATATTTTAACATTTTAGTTTATTTTCTCAAAGCA
>DASRMZ010000095.1:0-3619 GCA_035647675.1 Thermoclostridium sp.
GCAAAGTACTCAGTTATAAGCTGGAATTTAAATAGAAATATATAAACAAATAATACGTACAAGGAGTGGTAAATCATGATAAAACCGTCAATAGATGAACTTCTTACTAAAGTAGAAAACAGATATGTGTTGGTAAATCTAACAGCTAGGAGAGCTCGCATGCTTAATGAAGGCTCACAATCATTAACTATTGAATCTGATAAACATGTTGCAACTGCGCTTAATGAGATAAATGAAGGGAAGGTTAAGTACGAAAGAAAACGCTTCTAAGTAACAACATTATACACAAAAAAGGCCCCAAAAGGTTATACCAGGAGGAATTAATATGGCATTTGAGAAAACCATGGAAAAAATAGTTGCATTATCAAAAAATAGAGGGTTCATTTTTCAAGGCTCCGAGATTTATGATGGATTGGCAAATACATGGGATTATGGTCCCTTAGGCATTGAATTTAAAAACAACATAAAAAAACTTTGGTGGAAAAAATTTATTCAAGAGACCCCATACAATGTGGGACTGGATAGTGCAATACTAATGAACCCAATGGTTTGGGTTGCTTCTGGTCATGTTGGAGGCTTTTCAGATCCATTAGTTGATTGTAGAGAATGTAAAACCAGACATCGTGCTGATAAGCTTGTCGAAGATTGGAATAACGAAAACGGTATTGATGAGGTAGCCGATGGAATGAGTAATGAAGCACTTACGCAATATATGCAAGAAAACAATATTGCATGCCCGAAATGTGGTAAAAAAGACTTCACTTCCATCCGACAATTTAATTTGATGTTTAAAACATTTTTAGGTGTTACAGATGAGTCTAAAAATGAAGTTTACTTAAGACCAGAAACCGCACAAGGCATCTTTGTGAATTATAAAAACGTACAAAGATCCACTAGAAAAAAGATTCCATTTGGAATAGGGCAAATAGGAAAATCCTTTAGAAATGAAATAACCCCAGGTAATTTTATTTTCCGTACCAGAGAGTTTGAGCAGGCAGAATTAGAATTCTTCTGTGAGCCCGGCAAGGATATGGAATGGTTCTCATACTGGAAAGATTTTTGCCGTAACTGGCTTTTGTCTTTTAATATCAATGAAGACAACATTAGAATGAGAGATCACTCACCAGAGGAGTTAAGCCACTATAGCAAAGGAACAACTGATATTGAATATAAGTTCCCATTTGGTTGGGGCGAATTATGGGGAATTGCTAATAGAACGGATTACGATTTGAAACAACATATGGAGCATTCAAAAGAGGATATGAATTACTTCGATCCTATAAGTAATGAGAAATACGTTCCATATTGTATTGAGCCTTCGGTTGGTGTGGACAGATTGGTCTTGGTTCTTCTAAGTGAAGCATATGATGAAGAAGAAGTGGCAGAAGGGGACACTCGTACAGTTTTGCGTTTTCATCCTGCAGTAGCCCCGATAAAGATTGCAATTCTGCCTTTATCAAAAAAGCTTGGTGAGCAAGCTATGGATGTTTATGCGGGCTTGGCAAAATACTATAATTGTGAATATGATGAAACGGGAAGTATTGGTAAACGTTATCGTCGCCAAGACGAAATTGGTACGCCCTACTGTATTACATTTGACTTTGATTCCCTTGATGATAAAAAGGTAACTATTCGTGAAAGGGACTCAATGCAGCAGATTAGAATACCAATTGAAGAGTTAAAGCATTATTTTTCAGATAAATTTGAACTATGATAATTATGTCAGGTGGATTCTTATTCACCTGACGAAATTGTTTTTAGCAGGTTAATTAATGGAGCCTCATGTGATATACATTGCATAAGGCTTTAGCTATCATTACAATTACAACATAAATTTTTTATATTTTACAATTATTAAGTTTACACTAAAATTTTGTTGTGCTATGATTGTTACGGTGCTATGACATTAATAGTTATATTTAGAGTCTTTCGTATTGTTACATACTTTACATACCGATGCGCAAAACATTGTGGTATGCATAAATCTTTGACACCACAGACTGTACAGCTAATATTTATTTAGGTTGCACCACAAGGACTTTTTATAGAAGGATACTATATTGCATAGTCGTTATTATCCTAAGTTATATCAATAGTTAGTAGTTTATTCAGGTTATTCTAATGATTTTAATGACACAGACAAGTCTGCGAATAATTGGGATATTTCTGTTTCTGTATGGTATTATAACCATAGGAAAAACTAATAAAACATAATAATGTGTTTATTGAATATAAGAAAGAGTATTAGGAGGGAATACTACATGGTAAAATATGTATATCTGTTTAATGAAGGAAACGCTTCAATGAGGAATCTTCTTGGAGGTAAGGGTGCAAACCTCGCGGAGATGACAAATCTTGGTCTTCCAGTACCAAGAGGTTTTATAGTTACCACCGAAGCATGTACACGTTTTTATCAAGACGGAAAGGCTATTGCAAAGGACATTGAAGATGAAATATATGCAAGCCTTTCAAAAACAGAAGAAATAGTGGGTAAGAAGTTCGGAGATCCTGAAAACCCATTCCTTGTTTCTGTACGTTCAGGTTCAAGGGCATCCATGCCTGGTATGATGGACACCATCCTTAACCTAGGATTAAGTGACACTGTGGTTGAGGGGCTGGCAAACCTCACTGGAAATCCTCGTTTTGCATATGACAGCTATAGACGTTTCATCACTATGTTTTCTGATGTTGTTATGGAAATAGAGAAAACAAAGTTTGACAAAATCATGGATGATATGAAGGAAGAAAAGGGTGTAACCTTAGATAGTGATTTGGAAGCATCTGATCTTAAAAAGCTTGTACAGCTATTTAAAGAACTATATCTTAATGAAATAGGTGAACCATTTCCGCAAGAGCCTAAGGTTCAATTAATGGAGTCAGTTAAAGCTGTATTTCGTTCCTGGGATAATCCAAGAGCACATATATATAGAAGGCTCAATGATATTCCATCCGATTGGGGAACAGCTGTAAATATACAAGAAATGGTATATGGCAACATGGGTGACGATTCTGGTACCGGAGTTGCATTTTCAAGAGATCCATCTACGGGTGAAAACAAGCTCTATGGTGAGTTCCTTATGAATGCCCAAGGTGAGGATGTCGTTGCTGGTATAAGGACACCTTATCCGATTGATAAGTTAAAGGAAACAAATCTTGAAGTATACAATCAATTTGTTGATATTGTTGAAAAGCTTGAAAAGCATTACAAGGATATGCAGGATCTTGAGTTTACAATTGAACTTGGCAAGCTATTTATCTTGCAAACAAGAAATGGCAAGAGAACTGCACAGGCTGCACTGAAAATAGCTATTGATCTTGTAAAGGAAAATATGCTTACAAAGGAAGAAGCATTGCTGAAGGTAGATCCGAAGCAATTGGATTCACTTTTATTTCCACAGTTTGAACAAGAGGCATTAAAGGCAGCAAAGCCTGCTGCAAAAGGCTTACCAGCTTCTCCAGGTGCTGCTACAGGTAAGGTGTATTTTACAGCCGATGAAGCCGCTAAGGCTTATAATGGGGGAGAAAAACAAGTAATTCTTGTTCGTATTGAAACATCTCCTGAAGATATTGAAGGTATGCATGCTGCTCAAGGTATATTAACAGCACGTGGCGGAATGAC